>JBHHXQ010000123.1:0-9134 GCA_046757105.1 Candidatus Krumholzibacteriia bacterium | reverse complement strand
GGCGTGATTTTGGTCAATCGCGGATGAAAGGTTTAAAAGGAAAATATTGTGTTTAAGTTCGGGGGGCAATGATTCAATTTGTCGATCAAAGGTCTTGCCGGGCATGTTATTGACCAGGATTATTTCGTGGTCGGCTCGATCGTGATCCTCAATCTGGCGTTGTGGCTCTTGTATCGCAACACGCGCAACGACCTCGAGGCCGAGCTGGGGCGCCGGCTCGAGAACGTCGCGCAGGTCCTGGCCTCGACACTCGACCCGCAGGAGCTCTGGGAGGTCTCGCTCCTCCACACCGAGTACGCGAGCAAGGACTCCCTCGAAGCGTTCGCCTTCGATGCGCAGGTCCTGCCGTTGCGCAACCGGCTCTTCGAGGTCTTCGAAACCACGAATCTCGCGAACCTGACGCTGTTCGACACCAACGGACATCCTTTCCTCGACATGCTCCTGCTGGGGACCGGCGAGATCCTGCACGATCCGCTCGACCGCACGGAGCTGCGCGCGGCGCTGGCCGGTGCGACCGTGCACACGCCTCTCTACCGGTCGGGGAACGAGTACCTGGCAACCGGCTATGCTCCCGTCCCGGACGACTTCGGCCAGTACTTCGCGGTCGGTGTGGAGGCGGATGCGCTGTTCTTCGGCGGACTGTTGCAGCTGCGACAATCGCTGTTCGCGGCCGGCGCGCTCAGTGTGGCGCTGCTCGTGGCGCTGGGTGCCCTTCTCGGGCGCATGCAATCGCGCCTGGCGCGCGCCGAGGCCGCCGTTCAGCGCGCCGAGACCCTGGCCGCCATGGGGCGCATGGCAGCCGGAATCTCCCACGAGATCCGCAACCCGCTGGGGATCATCCAGGCCACTGCATCGCGCCTCAAGAAGCGCTACGACGACCCCGAATCGCCAGACGAGAAGTTCGGCTTCATCGCGGACGAGGTCGAACGCCTGAACGGGATCCTCACCGGCTACCTCAGCTTCGCCAGGGACGAGCCGCCCAACCTGCAGCCGATGGATCTGGTGGCCGTGGTGCAGCGCACACTCAGGATGATACGACCCGAGCTGGAGGAACCGCGGGTGACGTTGGAGGTCGATCTTCCGGAGAGCTGCATGGTGCGGGGTGATGCCCAGCGCTTCCAGCAGCTGGCCATGAATCTCGTTCTGAACAGCGTACAGGCGATGCCGGACGGCGGGCACCTGCGCGTCCAGATGCGTCCGGAAAACAGCAGCGTGGAGCTGGTCTTCTCCGATACCGGCCCCGGCATTCCCCGATCCGTGCGCGACCGTGTCTTCGAGCCTTTCTACACGACCAAGGAAAAGGGCAGCGGCCTGGGGCTTGCAGTGGTCCGGCGCATCGTGGAGCAGCACGGGGGAAGCATCACGCTCGGCGACAGCGAGGGCGGCGGCGCGCGCATCGGCATCCGCCTGCCGCGCGGGTGACGGGCCCTGGAGCCCATCCGGGCGCGTGGAACCCGGCGCTGGCAAAGCGCTTCCCCTGGAAGCGGGCGCGCGGATTCTCTAGTCTCCTTCGGCGCCCGCCGCGGCCCCCGCCGGTCGGCGTCGCGGGGGTCGAATCCCGCTGGGAGGCAGCATGGCCGACATTCTGATCGTCGACGACGAGAAACGCATGGGGATGCTTCTGCAGGAGGAACTCGAGGAGGCGGGCTTCAGTGTGGACGTCGAGTCGACGGGCGCCGGTGCACTGGAACGTCTGCAGAAGCGCAAGTACCGCATCGTCATCTCCGACATCCGCATGGCCCCGCCCGACGGCATGGAGATCCTGCGCAGCGTGAAGGATCGCGCACCGGAGACGGACGTCGTGATGATGACCGCGTACTCGTCCGTCCAGAGCGCCCGTGAGGCGTTCAAGCTCGGTGCCACCGACTACGTGATCAAGCCGTTCGACATCGAAGAGATGCGCATGATCGTGCAGGGTGTTTTCGAGAAGCAGCGCCTCGCCCGGGAGAACGCCCAGCTCTCGCGCGAGAACCAGGTGCTTCGCGACCAGCTCGCCGGCAAACAGCGCTCCACCATCGTCGGCGAGAGCACCGCGGTGCGCGAGCTGCGCAAGATGATCGATCTGGTGGCGCAGAGCGAAGCGACGGTGCTCGTGAAGGGACCGAGCGGCGTCGGCAAGGAGCTGGTTGCGGGCGAGATCCACGCGCGCAGCGCCCGCGCCGGGGCGCCGTTCGTGGCCGTGAACTGTGCGGCGATCCCCGACACCCTGCTCGAGAGCGAGCTGTTCGGTCATGAGAAGGGCGCCTTCACGGGCGCCGACGCGCGCAGGATCGGCCGCTTCGAGCTGGCCCAGAAGGGAACGATCCTGCTCGACGAGATCGCCGAGATGGATGCCGAGGTGCAGGCCAAGATGCTGCGCGTTCTCGAGGAGCGCAAGGTGACCCGGCTCGGGGGAACCTCACCGATCGACGTCGACATCCGCGTCGTTGCCGCAACGAATCGCAACCTCGAGGACGCCATCCAGGCGGGGCGCTTCCGCGAAGACCTGTTCTACCGGCTCAACGTCTTTCCCATCGAGGTGCCACCGCTCGCCGCGCGCCGGGACGACGTTCCGCTTCTGGCCGAGTACTTCCTGCGCGAGCTGCGCTACCCGCATCCGGCGGTGCCTCCCGAGGCTGTCGACGCGCTGCGCGCGCACGATTGGCCCGGCAACGTGCGCGAGCTGCGCAACGTCGTCGAACGCGCCACGATCCTGGCGCAGGGGAAGCAGCTGGAGGCCGCGCACCTGGCCGTGCCACGCGGCGCCCAGAGCGCGCCGGTCGAGATCAGCGACAGCATGGACGTTCCGGACGGCGGCATCGATCTCGAGAAGCTGGAAGCCAGCCTGATCCGCAAGGCGCTCGCGAAGACCGAAAACAACAAGACCCAGGCGGCCCGGTTGCTCGGCATGACGCGGCGAACGCTGTACAGCCGCATGGAGAAACACGGCATCCGCGAGTAGTCGTGCCGCGGCCAGCCGGCACCGGGGCTCGAAACCGTAGCGCCGGCACGGCGCCGAATGGCGTCCGGGACGCGCGAGCCGACCGCCCGCGGCCGGCGACCGGACGGCACGAGCCGCCCCCGTCCAGCCGCGGGCGGCGGCCGGGTGCGCTGGCCTGGAGCGCCCCGGTGGGTGCACCGGTGTACGACACGGTACGCCGGCCGCCGGCCGGACACCTCACCGGCCAGCCGGGTCGACGCTGCAAGCGATTGATTCCCCGCTGCTTGACCGGCCGCCCGCCGATGCGTCCGCGTGGACTGGGGCTTGCTCGGCTGCTACATCGAAGAAGTGCCTGGCCTCGGCCTGCATGTCGGCGGACCGCACCCGACAGGACATCCCGAGGCTGTCGAAGGAGACGACCATGCTGGCCATCCCGAAAGCGCCACGCGGAGGAACCACGGGCCACCTCGCTCTCGCCTTGCTTCTGGCTGCCGCGCTCGTCGCCGGCAGCGCCCGGACGGTCCACGCTCAGGACCCCGAGCGGCTGCGTCACGAAATCGAGTTCACCGACCGCATCCTGGAGCGCGCGCGCGAAGTCGTCCACGAATCGGGCAACCCGCGCGCCGTCGAGCAGTTGAAGATCGCCTTCCGCACCCAGGGGGTCGCGAAGGACGCCGCGGGGAGCCGACCCCCGAGCCTGCGGAGCTACCTGCGCGCCCTCGAGCTGACCCGGAGCGCGCGCACGATGGCGCAGCGTGCCATCAACATCGCGTCCCAGCAGGCGCATCTCGAGCAGCAAGCCCGGCAGGCTCTGGACCGGCTCGAACGCGCCATCGCGATCGCCCACGAGCACACCGATGGGATGCCACCCCCGCGCCTGCAGCGCATTCTCGACATCGTCGGACGGCAGCTGGAGCAGGCGCGCGAAGCCTTCCACGAGCACCGCTTCCAGGAGTGCATCAACATCTGCAAGGGCGCCGGCCGATTGCTCGAGAACTTCGGCCCGTCGCATCCGCGGCAGCGCCTCGAGGGCCTGTTCGACATGATCCGCAACCTTCTCGAACGCGCCGAGGACGAGGTCGCACACAGCGGAAACGAGCCGGCGCTCGCGCTCCTGGAGCGCGCCCGCGACCTGCTCGGGAGGTCCGAGGAGAATCTCTCCTCCGGTCGCCCCGGCCTGGCCGAGCGCCAGCTCCACGAAGCGCGCGAGATGATCCTGCGTGCGATGCGCATGACCGAGACCCTTCCAGACGTGGCAGGCGTGGACAGGGTCCTGGAGGAAACCGCCGTCTACGTCGACGAGATGGCACGACAGGTGCGTGACACCGGGAGCTCCGAAGCGATGACGCTCATGGAGAACGCTTTGCGGCACATGGACCGCGCCCAGGAGATGCGTTTGAACAACAAGCTGCGCCGAGCCTTGGCGGAAGCACGCGTGGCCCGCAACCTGGCCCGGCGGGCCGGACAGCTCGCGGGCATCCACGAGCTCTGACGTGCACTCCAGGACCGGTCCCCACCCCCGGTCCTGGCCCTTGCAGATGGGATCTCCATGCGCCTGATCCTCATCCTGGCCGGCGCCGCGTCGCTGCACATGACGGCGATGCCGCTCGAGGAGAGGAGCATGGCGCGGGGTGAAGCGACGAATCCCCACGACCTGCGGCACATCACGGCGGTGCACCTCGGCGTGGGGGCCGCGGACCCGGACACGTCGCGGGCGACTGGCAGGGCCGCCGGAGGCGAACTCGAGGCGAACGCGGCGCTCCTGGATCAGCTGGCGGCGTACGACGACAGCCTCTCGCGGCTGCAGACGCTGCCGGTCCCACCCGCAGCCGCGGATCGACGGGTCCTCGAGCAGCTGGTGGCCGCCTCGCGGGAGCTCTACGAGTTCGGCGACCTCGAAGCCGCCTGCATCCTGATCCAGGACGCTCTGGCTTTCGCGCGTCAGAGGGTGCCATGAAACGCATCGGTCTGGCATTGCTGTTGGCGGGCGGTTTGCCGCTCGGCGAGGCTTCGGCGCAGGAGGCCGTTCCGGGCGGGCCACCGTGGAGCGTGAACCCCGCACCCGCGGCGTGGCGGTTCCAACCGAGCATCTCCTTCACCTACGACTCCTTCGGACAGCGCTACACGATCGCCGACGAGGACACGCTCGATCTCGTCGACGAGATGAGCGGCCAGCTCGTCACCTCGCTCGTGCACACGGGACGCACATCCGTGGAGCTGAAGAACATGCTCGGTGTGGGCGAGGAGGCGACGCGAAACGACCTGCTCGTCTCGCTGCGACGCCGTTTCGGGGCCCTCGATCTACGCCTGACCGACGACCTGCGATACAAAGCCTATCGCGAGCACTCCGACTACGGTCTCTCGAGCGACTATCTGACCAACACCGCACGGGCCATCGCGACGTGGAGGCTCGCCGGCCGGTGGCGGCTGCGCATCGACGACCGTTTCGAGCTCGCCGACTTCGCCGAGCGCACGCGCTACAACTACGATTACGTGCGCAACGACATCGGCGGCGAGGTCGAACGGCGCTACGGCATCCTGTCCACCTTGCGCTCTGGCTACTCGTACGGGTGGCGCAGCGTGCCCGACTCCACCGAGATCGACTACCAGCGCCACCTGATCGAAGCCCATTGGGACCAGGAGTTCGGCCTGCACACCCTGGCCGTCGGCCAGCTCCTGGAACGGCGGCTCTACGGGGATCCGACGGTGCGCAGCCACTACGTCGACTACCAGACGACGATGTCCTTCAGCGCCTCGCTGCGCCCGGAGCTTCGCCTGCGCCCGGAGTACACCGCCTCGATCATCACCTACGACACACCCGACAGCGTCTACTCGGACGCCAGCGAGCAATCGTTCGAACTCATCCTGGAGAGGGATCTGAGCGACCGGACGACCCTGGGGGTGGGTCCCGGGGGCGAGTTCCGCCGCACCAACAGCAGCTTCGACCGCGCCTACAACCAGTGGAGCCTCAAGGGGACGCTCTCGTACCTGGCCGGCTCCTCGCTGTGGGTCCAGTTCACGAACGAGCTCGGCGTGCGCTCGTATCTCGCCGGCGACGACATCCTCTACTCCGACTACATCTTCAACTGGACCACGCTCTACCTGTCCTACGAGTTCGTGCCGCGATTGACGCTCGACCTGTTCTTCAGCATGAACCCCGAGAGCCACGACGACGAGCAGAACAACACGACGACGCTCCTCGCGTCGACCGCCATCACCTGGGGCCTGCGCTGAGCATCACTTGGCGAGCACCATCTTGCGGCTGGTGGACAGGCCCGGTGCCTCGAGCCTGTAGATGTAGACTCCGGAGGCCTGCGGCCGGCCCTGCTCGTCGTGACCGCTCCACACCAGGCGGTGCTCGCCGGCCGGCAGCTCGCCGGAGTGCAGTGCGCGCACCATGCGGCCGCGGACGTCGTAGATCCGCAACCTCGCCGGACCCGGCTCGCGCGCGCGCAGGATGATGGTCGTGCGCGCATTGAACGGGTTCGGCGAGGCCTGAAGCAGCTCGACCCGCGGGACCACGGCCACGAGGTCGCCAGCCTTCGAGCCTCCCGGGCTGCCGCACGGACGCTCGTCACCGCGCTTGAACACCAGCTTCTTCTTCTTCTGCCGGAGCGTCGCCTGCGCCGTTCCACCCATGTCGCGGATGCCGAGCTCCACGACCAGCTCCAACCCGCCACCCAGCAGCTGCGCTCGCGGGATGCCGCGGCCGAAGATCTCGAACTCCCAGGCCCCGTCCGCCTCGAGCTCGATCTCCAGCTCGGTGATGGTCTCGACGCCGTCGGGGTTCAGGAACTCCCACTCGCGATCGTCGTCGTCGAAGTCGTCCTCGAGAACCATGCTGCCGGCCGGGAAGGCCTGAACGTAGGAGCCGATCCGAACGACGATCTCCTCCAGGCTCGGGTCCAGCGGGCCAAACTCGGGACACGGCGTGAAGACTCCGTCGATCCTGAACTTGCCGTCCTTCGGCCCGAAGTGGTCCTCGGGCTGGCGCCGGAACTTCAGCCGCGCCCGCACCAGCTCGATGCAGTCGAACTCGCAGGCCTGCATGGTCTCGGTCTCGAGGAACCCGTCGACCTGCAGGTCGTAGCCCTGGGGAACCGGGGCCCCCGAAGCCAGGGGATGCAGGACGCCGCCGAAGAAGAAGCCATCAGCGCGCAAGGCCTGCAGGCTCGCCAGGCATTCGCCGTCCAGGAACGTCACGCGGGCTTCGAACGCGCCGCTGCCGGTATTCGCGTCGTAGAAGAGTTTGAAGTTCTCCAGGGTGCCGCCGAGGCACAGCGTGCCGTTCACGAAGGTGGAAGGAACCGTCGGATTCGGGGGCAGGGTCCCGAAGTTGTGATCCATGGACGGGTCGCTGTAGAACTCGATGCTTCCGGCGCTGAACGGGACGGCCATGAAGCCCCCACCCAGATCCTCGGCGCCTGCGGAGACCAGCCCGGAGATCCATCCGGTCACCTCGGTCGCCCCGAGGTCGATGCCCAGGACGTCCGAGAGGTTGTCGACGATGCACGGGATGCGAAGCGTGTCGCCCGGTGCGCTCGGGGGGAGGAATCCCGTCTCCCAAGCGAAGCCTTGAAAGTCCAGGAAGACCAGGCGGGTTCCTGCAATCGCAGGCGATGCAGTCAAGAGAAGCAGGACGGACAGGATTCTCCGCATGACGACCTGGCTTCGTCGAATGGCCCGTGGATCGAGTGGCGTTGATTCTACCACTTCCGGGACGTGATGAGACTGGAATCCGCGCCGGCTCGCAGCCCTCGCCGTTCCCCCCCCACGGGCGGCCAGGGCGCGAACGCGAACGGACCTGGAGCAACCGGCGCGCCGTTCGCTATACTGCGCTGCGGTCGAAGCGGCGTGCGATCCGGGAACTCGAGGGTCCGATGGCGGGAAACATCATCAGGGTGGATCACATCGGCATCGCGGTGGCGGACCTCGAAGAGGCCATCCGCCTGTACACGGCGCTCTTCGGCACCGGACCGGAGTCCGTCGAAGAGGTCCCGGACCAGAGCGTGCGCACGGCGCTCTTTCGTCTCGGAGAGACGCACGTCGAGCTCCTGTGCCCGACCTCCGAGGACAGCCCCATCTGCGGCTTCCTGGCGAAGAGAGGTGCCGGCATCCACCACATCTGCCTGGAGGTGCCGGACCTCGAGCGTGCGCTCGCCGACGCCAAGGCGCGCGGGATGCGGCTCATCGACGAAGCCCCCCGCAGCGGAGCGCGCGGCAAGCGCATCGCCTTCGTGCACCCGAAATCCACCGGGGGTGTTCTCCTGGAGTTCAGCGAGACACCGCGCGGAGCCGCATGCACACAGCACCCGCGCGCCCCGCACGCCGCGGGCGGAACGCCTCCGGAAGAGAGCTGACCTTCCATCCAGGATGCCCCGGCTGGCCCCCGCTGCGCCGACCCCGGAGTCGCCACGTGTTGCATCGCGTTCCATTCGCCTCGGTGGGCATTCCATGCCTCGAGGGTGTCGGCCGTCGTGCTACTCTGGCGCCGAGGATCTCACCCGGAACCCGACCCGGGTGATGGAAAGGGGCTGCGTCGTCGGTCATCTCGGTACGTTCGACCCCGCTGGTGCTGCGCTGATTCGCCGCCTCGAAGAGGCGGTCTCGGTGCCCGACACGTCCTCCATCTGCCGCAGCGTGAAGAACGTTCTGCAGGAGAAGCTGAATCGACCCCGAGATTTCGTCCCGCAGGAGTGCCTGCGTGCGGACCCGGCGAGATACGCGCGCCGGCTCCTGTTCAAGGACCCGGACGGACGTTTCTCGGTGGTCGTCATGGTGTGGGCACCCGGGCAGCAGACGCCCCTCCACGACCATGCCGGTCACTGGTGCGTCGAGTGTGTCTACGAAGGTCGGATTCGCGTCACCTCGTTCGACCTCGAGGAGGAGAGGAACGGCGACGCCCTCTTCAAGGTGCAGACCTCGGTGGTCTCGGGAATGGGTGAAGCCGGCGCCCTGATCCCGCCGTCCGAGTACCACACCATCGCCAACCCGTTCGACGAAAAGGCGGTGACGCTGCACGTCTACCGTGGGGAAATCACCTGGTGCCACGCGTTCGAACCGCTCGCCCAAGCCGGCTGGTATCGGCGCCAGCGGCGCGCGCTCCCCTACACCGTTTAGCCGCGACCGGGTGAACCTGGTCTTCGTCGCGGGGACGCTGTGCGAGGGGCGGGCGGCATGCTCTTGGGTCCGGCGCTCAGACAGATGGGGGCGG
>JBHHXQ010000122.1:0-9149 GCA_046757105.1 Candidatus Krumholzibacteriia bacterium | reverse complement strand
GCGTGAGACTGCGTCGCAATCTCGAACCCGCCCTCGACGTTCATCCTGCGGATGATCTGCATGACAACCATGGTGTTCTCGATCCGCTTGTCGATGTTGCAGACGTACAGGGTGACGCCGCGGATCCTGGCGCTCTCGTTGACGTCGTAGAGCATCCCGAGGGCCCTGCTGGTCACCAGGTACGTCCGCCCGAGGTCGAGCAGGATCTTCTTCTGCCTGGCGGCGAGCAGGATGCGCAGCTCCCTCTCCAGCTCGTCCGTCTCGTCACCACCGGTGAGCATCCTGCTCGGGATGACCACGACAACGTCACCCAGACGTTCCACGTGGAGTGACATGACTCCTCCTTCCCTCCGGCGCCCGTCGTGGGCGCGGCACGAAATCGATTCACTGCCATCGATGATTGGCCGCCGTTCCGCTTCCCTGCCCCGCATGCGGGCGAGGTCTACGAGCACCGGCGCAGCCGGACCGGCGTCCGGCCGTCGGGAGCGGACCCCCTCTACCCTATGGAAACGATCCACACGGTCGAAAGCGCACGGGGCCCGCCCAGCGGGTCGTTGGAGGGTTCGTCACACCTCGACGGAACCGAGCCGAGGCCATGTGGCGGCCGGGCGCAAGCCCAGGGCGAGGGCGTCGGGGAAGCGCTGCAGGCGCGCGCGCAGCCGCAGGAGGCCGGGCCAGGCACGCAGCCTCGCCAGGCCGTCCAGACGGGACTGGGAGACGTACGTGCACAGCAGGTGTCGCAGCCGGAAGAGCTCGAAGAACGGGTCATCGGCCGGTGCCCTGTACGCCGACAGGAAGGCGCGCTCGAGTCGCCGCACGCGCGTTGGATCGACGAGGGGACCGCGCAGGCCCGCGAGAGACTCGATGAAGTACGCCGCGTCGAAGTACGGATGCTCCGGCGCCAGCTCGAAGTCGAGCACGGTCAGACGGTCGCCATCGGCCAGGAGGTTGTGCGGGCCGAAGTCGGCGTGCGACCAGGTGACGTCCGCGAGCGCAGCCGCGCCTCGAGCGTTCAGGACTGCTGCCGTGTGCGCGAGGATGCGCGTCCGCAGCGCCGGTTCGACGCCCAGACGCTGCCGGCAGAGGATCCGCATGCGCTCGTCGATGTAGGCGAGGAAATCCTCGGCCCGTCCGAGGTGCCGCGGCGTTTGTCCGCGGACCCGCTCGCGGCCCACCTTCTGGAACGTCCGCAGCCAGGTCGCGGCCGCGGTGCACAGCGCCGCCGCTCGCGCCAGAAGCTCGGCGCTGCCGCCGCGCCGACACGCCCTGCGCATCAGGGGCCCGGCGGCCTCTCCGGGGGCACATGCGGTCAGGATCGCACCCAGCTCCGCAAAGCAGGCGACCGGTCGCACGACACCCGTGAGAACCGTCTGCGCCAGCCCATCGTACACGCGGCACAGGTCGTCGAACTCCCTCTGGCGACGCTCGGGCTGTGCCGCCCGGTACACCTTGAGGACGAGATTCTCACTGCCCAGACGCTCCCGCACGCACTGCCCCGCCGCTCCGGAACGTAGCACGTAGATCGACGAGTAGCGCCGCTCCTCCAGGCGCTCGGCCTCCCAGCGCACTCCACACGACTCCCCCAGACCGAGTGGGTCGTCCCGCTCGAGCCTTCGGAGGATCTCTCGCATGGCGGCCTGCATCATGACCCGATGCGTGCAGGAAGGGTGCCGCAGGGTGGACACGGCAGGATGCCCGGCGGCCTCTTCGCGCCGCACCTGCCGGCGTCCCGCCCGCGGCATGCTTTCTGCTCGATCGGGCCAGTCGGCAGGATCCGCAGAGCAGCGACGGGGAGCGCCGGGCCCGTTGGGGGGCTGATGGGGCAGCACCGTAGGGCCATCCCCGGGCGTGCGCACGGAGGCTCCAGGTATGTGGAACTTCCTGAAGGAAGTGACCAAGCACACGACCATCTACGGCATGGGAGGCATGGCCACCAAGGTCATCGGCTTCTTCCTGCTGCCGCTCTACACGCACTACCTGACGCCCGCCGACTACGGCGTTCTGGGGCTCCTCTACATCACGATGCGCGTCCTCGACATCGTCGTGATCCAGGGCATGACGACGGCCGTCTTCCGTGCCTACACGTTCGAGTTCAAGGGCGACACCGACAACCAGCGCGAGGCCGTGTGCACCGCCTACTTCTACTCCGTTGGATCGGCGATCCTCCTGTTCGGCGGCCTGTCGCTCCTCGCCGGTCCCGTGAACGACACCATCTTCAAGGACGGCGACTGGACGTACCTGTTCAAGCTCATGTTCCTGGCGGGGGTCCTGCGCTCGACCCAGAACGTCCCGCGCCAGATCATGCGCGCGCACCGCAAGAGCGTGCGCTACAGCATCATCCAGTTCTGCGACTTCGCGGCCGCCGCGGGACTCAACATCTACTTCATCGTCTTCGCGGGGCAGGGTCTCGCCGGAATCGTCTACAGCGAGGTCATCCGCGAGGGCGCGCTCATGATCGTCTTCTTCTTCCACATCCGGAAGCACCTGGCGCCGCGCTTCTCGCTGGTGAAACTGCAGAGCATGCTCGCCTTCGGGCTCCCGAAGGTGCCGGGCGGGCTGTCGTTCCTGGTGCTCTCGGCCAGCGACCGCTACTTCCTCGAGCACTACTCGACGGCGACGGCGCTGGGCCTCTACTCGGTGGGCTACCGCCTGGCGGGGCTTCTGAGCGACTTCGCGATCCAGCCGTTCCTGCAGACCTGGCCGACGATGTACTTCCCGCTCGCCAAGGAGGCCAAGGACGAGGGCAAGGAGATCCTGGGGCGCTTCATGACCTACTTCCTGACCATCGTCGGGTTCATGGCGCTGGGGATCTGCGTGTTCGTGAAGCCGCTGCTGCGCATCATGGCCGATCCGAAGTTCCACGACGCGGTGGTCGTGGTGCCCATCGTCGTCCTGGCGCTGGTCTTCTCGGGTGTCTACCGCGTCCTCATCGTCGGCATCAACATCAGGAAGAAGACGATCTTCATCCCCGTCATGGTGGGCGGCGCAGCGATCCTGAACATCATCTTCAACGCGCTGTTGATTCCGAAACACGGCATGATCGGTGCCGCCGTGGCCACCGTGCTCTCGTACATCGCCATGTGCACGGCCGCCTACATCATCGACCACCGCTACTTCCCGATCCGCTACGCGCGCGGGCGCATCCGGCGCGTGGTGACGGCGATCCTGCTCACGTTCTTCATCTCGCTGTACGCGACGCCCGAGAACCTCCTGGGCCAGATCGCCGCCGGCTTCGCGATGCTGCTGCTCTACCCCGCGGTGCTCGGCGTCCTCGGCTTCTACACCGAGGCCGAGCTCGAGAAGCTCCGCGAGCTGGTCAACCGGAAGATCACGCTGCGTCCCAGCAGGAAACAGCCCGAACCCGCCGCGGAAGGCTCCGAAGAGCCGCCGGAGGCCGAGCTCGTCACGGCCGGCTCCGGCGCGGACGAACGGGCGCCGGTGCGTGCATCGAGCACCCGGGTCGGCCGTTGACGCGCCGCGGAACTGCACTCTCCCGCCGGCCGGGAATCAGCGGTAGAGCCCCTTCACCTCGGACCACCAGCGGATGTCGCCGGAACGATGGATGCCCGAGGGCTCGAGCTCGATCCAGCGGTAGAGCAGGAACTTGCCGTCGTCGCCGACCTCCTTCGAGAGATCCTCGATCACGACGAAGATGGACATGCCTTCGACCCTGAAGTCGGTCTGCCCCTGGGTCTGGAGGAAGACGGAGGTCGAGTACCGCGCTCCCGACGCGAGCCAGCGCTGCGGGTCGAGCTCATCGAGATCGTCACCGGGGCAGAGATCCGGGTGCGGCTCGAAGTCGGTCTGACGCGTCAAAGAGAGGTCGATCGACTGCAGCCATACATCCGGAGGCAGCGGATCCTCGCCGGGCTCGGGGTTCTCGGGTTCGAACATGCGCCGGTGGATCCGGACCTCTTCCTCGTATCCCCAGCTCACCTGGCCCTGCGGGGCTTCGGGGCAGCTGCAGAACACGAACCCCACGCCGTGCACGTCCGGGTTGGCGAGCAACGATGCAAACAGGTCGATATCCCTGGTCCGGTAGGAGGTCTCGAGTGCCTCGATGAGGGCCTCGGGGCTCTCGATGCGCCACGGCGGCTCGAGGATGCCGTCCTCGACCACATGACTGGAGTCGTCGCAGCCGACGAGGAGAAACGCGGCGCCGGACAGAATGGACGGGGGTTTCCGCACGATCCATTCCTCCGATGCGGGCAGGAGTCCAGTCTAGACGCGACACGAGCGGTCGCGCAAGGGAGGTTTCCTGTCATGAGGGGTGTGGGATCGACGAGGTTCCGCCACCGCCCGGCCGGCGAATCGCTCGGGGCTCACGGGCGCAGAGCGGCCCGGCGGGCTCGGCCCCGCCTCAGGCACCGCGGCAGCGCTCGAGGAGCGCCACCGTTTCGATGTGGTAGGTGTGTGGGAACATGTCGACCGGCTGCACTCTCCGCAGGAGGTACCGCCCGCCTGCGCAGAGAAGCTGCAGGTCGCGCGCCAGGGTGGCCGGGTTGCACGAGACGTAGACGATGCGGGACGGGTGCAGGAGGCGAAGCGCCTGCACGACGCCCGCATGCAGCCCGGCTCGTGGCGGATCCGCGATGACCACGTGCGCGGCCGACGCCTCGGCGGCACGACGCCGGAAGAAGCCGTGCACCTCCCCGGGGAGGAAGCGGCAGTTGTCGATGCCGTTCAGCCGGGCGTTCCGCTCCGCACCCGCGACGGCGTCCTCCACGAGCTCGACGCCGGTGACACGACGGGCTCGTTGCGCCAGGAAGAGCGAGATCGCGCCGGTGCCCGCATAGAGGTCGAGCACCTCCTCGTCGCCGTGCAGGTCGGCCCACTCCACGGCCAGGCCGAAGAGCCGCTCCGCCTGGCGCGGGTTGGTCTGGAAGAACGAGTTCGAGCTGATCCGGAACCGCAGGCCGCCGATCTGTTCCTCGAGCTCCGGCACGCCGTGCAGCAGCTCTTCGCGCTCCCCCACGGCGATGGTGGCGCGCCGCGAGTTGACGTTGCGGACCAGGCTCACGATGGATGGGAACTCGGAGGTCAGCGTCTCGACGATCTCCTGCTGGTTCGGGATGGGCCCTTCGTGGGTGACCAGGTTCACCATCGTCTGGCCGGTGTTCTTGCCCTCGCGCACCACCAGGTAGCGCCAGAAACCCTCGTGGCGCCGGCTGTGGTAGGCCGGCTTGCCGGAGCGTCGCGCCAGCTCGCGCACCCGCTCGACGATCCGGTTGGACTGCTCCGACATCAGGTAGCAGGCGTGCAGATCGAAGACGCGGTCGAACGCACCCGGTGTGTGCAACCCCAGGACGATCTCCCCTTCACGGCCGGCGAAAAAGGAGAACTCCATCTTGTTGCGGTAGAAGAAGCGATCCGGCGACGCGAGCGCCGGCGGCACCTCGACGTCCCGGAAGCCCCCGATCCTCTCGAGGGCCTCCTGCACGAGGCATGTCTTGGCGACCAGCTGGGCCGGGTAGTCGAACTCCTGCCACGTGCAGCCGCCGCACTCGGCGAGGTGGCTGCAGCGGCCCTCGATGCGTTCCGGTGCGGGGCGGAGAATCTCCACGGCGCGCGCCTGCGCAAAGCGGCGCTTGACGCGGCTCACGCACGCGCGCACACGCTCGCCCGGCAGCGCCTTGTCCACGAAGACGACGAGGTCGTCCAGACGTCCGACGCCGCGTCCCTCGAGGGCCACCCGTTCGATGTCCACGCAGATCTCTTGTCCGCGACGCACTCCCATGCGTGCAGGTTACCACACGGCCGTCGCGCTGGAGCCCCGAGCTGCAGCGGCTCGCGCAGGCGGCTTTCAGGTTTTCCGGGCCGCGCTCCGGAATGACGGAGATCCGCCTGTCGGTACGGGACTTGTATCCGGGGGCCATGGAATCCGTCCACGTTCGTGGTCGCCAGACTCCTTCGAGGAGGAGTGTCGATGGGTCGAAACAGCCTGCCGCCGCCGGGTTTCTCGCGGGCCGATCTGCACGTGCACACGGTCTTCAGTGACGGGACGCTCACACCCGAGGAGGTCCTGAACTACTACGCGTTGCATCCGGGGTTCACGGTCTTCGCGATCACCGATCACGACACCATCGACGGCGCGCTGCACGCGCGTCGCTTCGGCGAGGATCATCCGGAGCTGTTCGGACACCTCGGCGTGATCGTCGGCGAGGAGGTGACCTCACGCGACGGGCACGTCATCGGCCTCTTCCTGAAGGAGTGGATCCCGCCGGGCATGAGCGCCGCCGAGACGGTGAACGCCATCCACACCCAGGACGGAATTGCCATCGCGGCGCATCCGTACACGAACTGGATGCGATGGCACGGCCTGGTGGGCGTCGGCGATCTCATCAAGACGCTGCCGTTCGACGCCGTCGAGACGCACAATTCCAACTTCACCGAGGTGTTCGCGAACCGCAAGTCGGAACGCAACGCCGGCAACAAGGCGCGGGTGGGCGCCTCGGACGGCCACTTCCTGGACGCCGTGGGTGTCTGCTACACCGAGTTCCCCGGCTCGACGGCCGAGGACATGAGGCGTGCGTTGCTCGAGAAGACGACCCGCGCAGGCGGCCGCTGCTACGGAGTGCCCACGCTTCTGCGCTTCGTCCTCAAGCGACTGCGCACCGGAGGCTGGATCGTGCCGAAGCGGCGCCGGTTCAAGCGCAAGTCGGCCACCGGCGACCTCGAGATCCAGGTGCACCGGGACAGCTGGCTGGACGCGGCGATCCTGGCGCCCAGGGGCAAGCTCGACGCGCGCTCCATGCCGGAGCTCAAGGAAACGGTCACGCTGCTCACGCACGCCAAGATCGGCGTCGTGCTCGACCTGGCGGGGGTCGAGGAGCTCGAGCCGGCCGGCATCACCGCGCTGGTCGCGGGCATGAAGAGCGCTCGCGAGAACGGCGTGGGTTTCTGCATCGTAACGCCGTCGCCCGCATGCGAACGGGCGCTCCGGGCCGCGGATCTGAGCAAGGCCTTCCCGCGCGAGAACGACATCCGCAAGGCACGCAAGCGCGTCGCCACCCAGAACTGGGAGATCGAACCGCGCCCGCCCGAGCTCGAGGTTCCGACGGGCAGCCCCGATCCACACGGGTCGAGCTGAGGGCTGCCCGTCGGGCAGCCCACCCGGCGAGCGCACCCAAGCCGGTGTGGCCCAGGGCATCGTTCTCGGCCCAGACGCCCCGGGACCGGGCCTCGGCTTGACCGGGCCTCGGGAATAGACGTATGGTTACCCACCGTTTCTGAGGTACGCAGCGCCCATCGTCCAACTCGTCGAAAGAGGTGGAGTTCAGAAGATGTTTCGGAAGAGTTCAGCTGTGCTGTCGGCTCTGGTCCTGAGCCTCCTTCTCCCCGTTCTCACCGAGGCCGGGGTGGAGAAGTATGCGGTCGATCCCGGGCACTCGGAGGTCGGCTTCGCCGTTCGTCACTTCGTCGCGAAGGTAGCCGGTCGCTTCGACAAGTTCGAGGGCGAGATCTCGATCGATCCCGAGGACCACACGGCCTTCTCTTTCACGGGAAAGATCGACGCCAGCTCCATCAACACGAACAACGAGGAGCGCGACAACCACCTGCGCAGCCCCGACTTCTTCGGGGCGAAGGAGAATCCGCAGATCACGTTCAGGTCCAAGAAGGTGAGCAGGAACCGCGACACCCTCAAGGTGACCGGCGACCTGACGATTCGCGGGGTCACCCAGGAGGTCACGCTCGACGTCGAGGTGCTCGGCTTCGGGCCCGATGCATGGGGCGGACACCGCGCCGGCTTCGAGGCACACGGCAAGATCAACCGCAAGGCCTTCGGCATGCAGTGGAACAAGAAGCTGGACCAGGGCGGCCTGGTTCTCGGCGACGACGTCGAGTTGACGCTGCGGATCGAGGCCGTCCGGCACTGACCTGCGACGCGCAGGCGATTCTCGACCACCTGGAAACGGCCGGCTGCGCCATCGAGGCGGTTGGCGTGGAGGTGGCTGGTCTCGAAGCCTCCCGGGGGATTGCGTGCGCGCCCCGGCACTCATCGGGAGGGGTTGACGTGTCGCGTCGCCCGCAGGGCAGGAAGCACAGGCGGACGCACCTCCAGAGAGCCGGGAGGTCCACCTCCGCTGGGCCCGGAAGGCGAGCTGCGGTCGTGGCGCTCGTCAACGTCGGCGTGTTCCTCGCATTGCTCGGCTGCCTCGAGATCGGTGCACGCGTCTTCTTCCCGCGAGATTTCCGAGCCGTCTTCAACGACCCGGACATGTTCGTCCGCGGACGCCCCTTCGTCACATCCGACGCGGAACGCGGCTTTGCGCTCAAGCCCGGCTACGAGGGCAGCGGCTGTCGCGTCAACGCCGCGGGGTTCAGGGGCCCGGAGCTGCCTCGGGACCTCGGCGATCGTAAGCGCGTCTTGGCCCTCGGAGAATCGAGCACCTTCGGATGGATGGTGGACGACGACGAGACCTGGCCTGCACAGGTGCAGCGGCTCCTCGGTGCGGACGAGTCGCTCGTCGTGATCAATGGCGGGGTGCCCTCCTACACGTCGGCCCAGGTGTTGATCTACCTGAGACAGCTGCTCCCGAGGCTCGACCCCGACGTGGTGATCGTCATGGTCTTGTGGAACGACGTCCTGTACTCGTGTATCGACAACTGGTTCCCCGAGCTCCTGGTCATCCAGCAGCCGGCTCGCTGGCGCCAGATCCTCCTGCGCCACTCCGGCCTCTACCGGGCGTTGCTCCTCCGGAAGGACCGGGACGGGCCCGCCGAGGACGTCAAGAACCCCGAGGCCCTCGCATACTTCCGCGACAACCTGACCCGGATCGCCCGGGAATGCGAGGAGCAAGGGATCGAGCTGGTCCTGGTCCACCCCGCCGTGCACGCGAGCCGCATTCCCGAGAGCGGCATGAAGATCGGCCCGCGCACCGTTTCCCAGGAGTTCTTCATCGAACTCCTCGATGATTTCGCGAGGGTGCTCGACGAAGTCGCGGCCGAGTACGCGGTGCCCCTGGTCCGGCACCGGCTGTCCATCGGAAACGCCGTCCAGGATTCGTTCTTCCTCGACCCGGCACATCCGAGCCGCTCTGGCCACAAGCTCGTTGCAGAAGAGATCGCCTCGACCCTGTCGCATTGAGCTACTGGATTCTCCTCGACACCAGCTGATGCCCGGGTCACTCCGACTCCACGCACTCCAT
>JBHHXQ010000121.1:0-9208 GCA_046757105.1 Candidatus Krumholzibacteriia bacterium | reverse complement strand
TAAACATTTCGCTACAATAACTTTACGTCCAAATAGTGTCAAATCCATAACCATCGCCAAACTCGCTTTCTTGCAGGTCTCGCCGACGGTCTGGAAGGCCCGAATCGCGGGGTTGATGAATAAGCGGGTGCCCGTTTAATTTAAAGGTTCGATTGTTTCAGAAACACGACGTTTTTCGGAGTTCATACGTGAAGGCAGATATCCATCCTCAGTACCAGCGAGCCGAGGCGGTTTGCGCTTGCGGAAACAGATTCGAGACCCGCTCGACGGTTCCTGAGATCCACGTCGAGATCTGCTCGCTCTGTCATCCCTTCTTCACCGGCAAGCAGAAGCTGGTGGACACCGCCGGCCGCGTCGAGCGCTTCCGCCGCAAGTACGAGAAGGTGAAGAAGGCCGCTCCCGTCGCGAAGTCGTAGCGGAGCGTCGTCGACGTTTCCGGGCCCAGCGCGAAAGGGCCGAAAGCCGAGGTCACCGGTGCAGAGCCAGCCCGCGAAGATCCCGCCGTTCACCATCGGCGGCCAGGCCGTCATCGAAGGCGTCATGATGCGCTCGCCTTCGGCGGTCGCCACCGCCGTGCGCAAGGCCAGCGGTGAGATCGAGGTGACGCACCGGCCATTCAGGGGCATCACGTCGAAGGTCCGGCCTCTGAACCTGCCCATCCTGCGCGGCGGTGTGAACCTCATCGAGACGCTCTACCTCGGCATGCAGGCGCTCAGCTACTCGGCCGAGCAGGCGATGGAGGAGGAAAAACGTCGGGAGGCAGCGACGAAGGACTGGAAATCCACGCTCGTCCTGGTGCTGCCGATGGTGATCGCTTTCGCAGCCGGGATCGGTCTGTTCTTCTACGTGCCGCTCCTGCTCACCGAGTGGACGGGGATCCGCGGCGGGATCGCCTTCAATCTCGTGGACGGCGTTTTCCGGCTGCTGATCTTCCTCGCCTACATCTGGGGAATCTCGCGCTGGAAGGAGATGGGCCGCGTGTTCCAGTATCACGGTGCGGAGCACAAATCGATCTTCGTGTTCGAGGCGGGGCTGCCGCTCGTGCCGGAGTACTCGAAGCGCTTCACCACCTTCCATCCGCGCTGCGGGACGAGCTTTCTGCTGCTCGTCATGCTGACGAGCATCGTGGTGTTCAGCTTCCTGGGGCGCCCCGAAGACGTCGGTGAGCGTCTGCTGCGTCTGGCGTTCATCCCGGTGATCGGCGGCGTCGCCTACGAGCTCATCAAGCTCTCGGCCCGACCGAACTGGCAGCGCTGGATGCAGCCGATCATCCTTCCGGGGCTGTGGCTGCAGAAGATCACCACCAATGAGCCGTCGCTCGATCAGGTCGAGGTGGCCATGGAGGCGGCGAAGGCATGCCTGGCCTACGACGGCCAGGAAGTCGAGTCGCCGGAGCTGGCCGTGCAGGCCGCCGGGGCCTGACCTCAACGTGGCCCCGCCCGGGGCCGGAGCCGGTTCGGACGAACCCATGATCAGACCGGAAAAACTGCAGGGAATCATCGACAAGTTCGAGTCGATCGAGCAGCAGCTGGGCGACCCGGAGGTCATCCAGGACGCGAAAAAGCTGCAGGAGCTTTCGCGTGAGCACGCCCGCCTGCGCGACATCGTCGAGGTGGCGCGCGCCTACCGGAAGGTGCACGCGGAACGGGAGCAGGCGCACGAGCTGATCGATTCGAGCGACGATCCCGAGATGCGGCAGCTGGCGAGGCAGGAGTCCGAGTCCCTCAAGGAGCGTCAGGACGAGCTGCGGTCGCGCCTGGAGGTCATGCTGATTCCGCCCGACCCGCTCGACGAGAAGAGCACCATCGTCGAGATCCGCGCCGGGACGGGTGGGGACGAAGCGGCGCTGTTCGCGGCGGATCTGTCGCGCATGTACCAGCGCTATGCCGAGCGCCGGGGCTGGAAGCTGGAGACGCTCTCGTCCAACCCGACGGGGATCGGCGGCTTCAAGGAGATCATTTTTGCCGTCAGCGGTCCGGGCGCCTACGGGCGCCTGCGCTTCGAGAGCGGCGTGCATCGCGTGCAGCGCGTCCCGGAGACCGAAGCGAGCGGCCGCATCCACACGTCGACGGCCACGGTCGCGGTGCTCCCGGACGTCGAGGAGGTCGATGTGCGCATCAGCCCGAACGATCTGCAGATCGAGACCTGCAGGGCCGGCGGTCCCGGGGGGCAGCACGTCAACACCACGGACTCGGCCATCCGCATCGTGCATCTGCCCACCGGCATGGAGGTGCGCTGCCAGGACGAGCGTTCGCAGCTCAAGAACAAGGAGCGCGCGCTCAAGATCCTGCGCTCGCGCCTGTACGAGAGGCAGCGACGCGAGCAGGAGGAGAAGCGCGCCGAGGAGCGCCGCGCGCAGATCGGCAGTGCGGAGCGCAGCGACAAGATCCGCACCTACAACTTCCCGCAGTCGCGCATCACCGATCACCGCATCGGGCTCACCGTGCACAATCTGGCGGACGTCCTCGAAGGGAACCTGGATGACGTCGTCCAGGCCCTGATCACCGATTACCAGCGCGCGCAGCTCGGCGCCCAGTGAGGCGAAGGCCATGCCGTCGCACACCTGGACCACCCTCGACCTCCTGCAGACGACGGCCCGGTATCTGGACGACCGCGGCGCCGACTCACCGCGTCTCGCGGCCGAGCGCCTTCTGGCGCACGTCCTGGACTGCCGCCGGGTCGACCTCTACCTGGATGGCGAACGCCCGGTCGCGGAGGTGGAGCTGGCGCCGTACCGGAATCTGGTGCGGGAGTACGCGGCGGGCGCGCCCATCCAGTACATCGTCGGCGAGACCGAATTCATGGGGCTGGTCTTCCAGGCGGACCGGCGCGCGCTCATCCCGCGTCCCGAGACCGAGATCCTGGTCGACGCCCTCGTGAAGCAGCTGCGTCCCCGGATGCCGGCGCCCACGAGCATCCTCGAGCTGGGGACGGGAAGCGGCGCGATTGCCGTGGCTCTGGCGGTCGCGCTGCCCGGGGCCGAGGTCTGGAGCACCGAGATCGATCCGGGGCCGGCCGCGCTCGCCCTGGCGAACGCGCGGCGGCATGGGGTCGAATCGCGCCTACACGTCCTGGTCATGGATCGATTCGAGGCGCTGTCGCCAGGGCTGGCTGGAGCCTTCGACTGCATCGTCTCGAATCCGCCCTACGTCCGGACCCGCGAGCTCGCGGGGCTGCCCGACCGGGTTCGGGAGTACGAGCCCGTGGCCGCGCTGCACGGCGGCGCCGATGGTCTCACGTTCCATCGCCATCTGGGCGGGGCGGGCTTGCGATTCCTGGGTGCCGGGGGGACGCTCGGGGTGTAGATCGGCGCCGAGCTGGGCGCCGCCGTCCGCAGGCTCTTCGAGGAAGCAGGCCTGCGCGACGTCACGCTGCTGCAGGACTACGCCGGCCACGATCGGGTGGTCCTGGGTCGGCGCTGAGCGGCCCGGCTCTTGCGGGCAGAGGCCCTCGTTCCGGACGTGGCGGTCGCGGATGTCGCCGGCGGGCTGCGCGGCGGACTCCCGAAGTCTGGGACCGGCGATGCCGGCGTCACACGCCGGGGGGAGAGGAGGTGGACGCGTGGACACCTTCGTGATCGACGGGCCGGTGAGGCTCGAGGGGCCCGTGGTGGTCGGCGGCGCCAAGAACGCCGTGCTTCCGACGATGACCGCGGCTCTGCTCACGGAGAGCGTCAGCACACTCGAGCGCGTGCCCCAGCTGCGCGACACCGCCACCATGGCGCACCTCCTGCGCGTCCTCGGTGCGCGCGTGGAGCACACGGGCGGCCACATGCGCATCGACACCCGCGCCTACGACTACTGCGAAGCGCCCTACGAGCTCGTGAAGACCATGCGTGCCTCGGTGTACGCCCTGGGGCCGCTCCTGGCGCGCAAGGGGGAGGCGCGGGTGAGCCTGCCCGGCGGCTGTGCCTGGGGTCCGCGTCCCGTGGATCTGCATCTCATGGGCATGGAGCGTCTCGGAGCGCAGATCGACCTCGAGTACGGCTACATCCACGCGAAGGCTCCGAACGGCCTGCGGGGCAACGAGATCTTCTTCGAGATCCCGAGCGTCGGCGCCACGATCAACGTGATGATGGCCGCCGTGCTGGCCAAGGGGAAGACGACGCTCGTCAACGCCGCGCGCGAGCCGGAGGTCACCGACATCGCCGCGGCGCTCAACCGGGCTGGGGCGCGCATCGAGGGGGCCGGAGGCTACTCGGTCCAGATCGAGGGCGTTTCGGAGCTGGCGCCGCTGCAGCACACCACCATGCCGGACCGCATCGAGGCCGGGACGTTCCTGATCGCGGGCATGATGACGGGCGGCGACGTGCGCGTGCAGGATTGCGAGCCCAAGCATCTGCAGGCGCTGCTCGAGAAGCTGCAGCAGATGGGCGCGGAGGTGGAGGTCGGCGAGGACTGGGCCCGGGTGCGGCGGCATGACGGGCTCCACCCGGTGGACGTCATCACGGCGCCGTTCCCCGGCTTTGCCACCGACCTGCAGGCGCAGATCATGGCCGCTCTGGCCACTGCCGATGGCGTCAGCCTGATCACCGAGACGATCTACCCGGACCGCTTCACACACGTGGGCGAGCTGCGCCGGCTCGGAGCGCAGATCCGTCTCGACGGCAACATCGCGGTGGTGACCGGCACCTCCAGACTCACTGGCGCCCCGGTCATGGCCACCGACCTGCGCGCCAGCGCCGCGCTCATCCTCTCGGCGTTCGCGGCCGAGGGACGCACCGAGATCTCCCGCGTCTACCACATCGACCGCGGCTACGAGCGCATCGAGGAGAAGTTCGCGGCGCTCGGAGCGCCGATCGAGCGCCGTAAGGACCGTGAATGACCGCGTGGACATTCTGTTAAGATTCCGCAAGGGCCGCAAGCGTGCTCGCCAGCGGCTCGTCGCTTGCTCTAGTGTGGAGATGCAAATGCGCTTGCGTTTGTGTGGAGTTTGGGGACAATTCGTCGGATCCGGGGGATCAGCCCGGATCGACGTTTCCGTCAGGAGGGGGAACGTCCGTGAGTGACGTCGTGGCTTCTCGGAAACCCGATTCACCGATTGGCGAGCCGATGCGGGACGGCACGCTGCCCCCTAAGCCGAGCGACGTGCAGCCGAGCGGCTTCGGCTGGTCGCGGATCGTGCGAGTCCTGTCGGTGCTCGGGCTCCTGTACATCTTCCTGCTGAGCATCGGGTTCATCGAGACCGGCTTCAAGACCGGCGGCAAGCCGCTTGCCGAGGCCCTCATCAGCACCACGACGAACCCGTTCATCGGGCTGTTCATCGGCATCCTCGCCACCAGCTTGATCCAGAGTTCGTCGACGACCACGTCTCTGGTCGTGGGTCTGGTGGCGGCGGACGCGCTGACCCTGCGCAACGCGGTGCCCTTCATCATGGGCGCCAACATCGGCACCTCGGTGACGAACACGTTCGCGGCGCTCGGCTCGGTCACGCGCAAGGAAGAGTTCAAACGCGCCTTCGCGGCCGCGACCGTGCACGACTTCTTCAACTTCATGACGGTGATTCTCCTGTTCCCGCTCGAGATGAAGTTCCACTTCCTCGAGTCCATGGCGGTGTGGATCTCCGCGCACCTGCTCGGCATCGAGGGCGGCTCCTTCACATCGCCCGTCAAGATGATTCTCAAGCCGGTGACGCACGCCTTCCGCGACCTGCTGCAGGACGGTCTGGGCATGGCGCGCCCCGCGGTCGTGGTCACGCTGGTGGCGACGGGTCTGGGAGGCCTGTTCCTGTCGCTCGTCTACCTGTCCCAGACCCTGCGCCGCGCCATGGCGAGTGCGAGTGAGAACGCCGTGCGCAAGGTCGTCGGTGCCAACATGTACCTGGCGCTGGTCATCGGGACCCTGCTCACGGTCTCGGTGCAGAGCAGCTCGATCACGACGTCGCTCTTCGTGCCGCTCGTCGGGACGGGGCTGCTCACGCTCGAGCAGGTCTACCCGCTGATGCTGGGCGCCAACGTCGGCACCACCGTCACCGCACTGCTCGCGTCCATGGTCGGCAACGCGGCGGCGATCGCCATCGCGCTGACGCACCTCTGCTTCAACGTCGTGGGGATCCTGATCTTCCTGCCGATGCCGTTCATGCGCTGGCCCGTCTGGATCGCGAGGCGTTTCGCAAACTGGGCCACGGAGCGCCGTGCCATGGCCATCGTCTACATCCTGGTTGCGTTTTTCGGAATCCCCGGGTTCCTCATCTGGCTGACCCGCTGAGCAGGAGGTCCACGAATGTTCCGCAGCATCCTCGATTTCTGGAAGGGCCGCGACTTCCTCGACCAGGTCCTCGAGGATTTCTCGCGCATGCTGATCGACGCGGAAGAGATCTACAGGATGGTCGTGGATGCTCTGAAGACCGGGGCTGAGATGCAGCCGCTGGGTGACCGGGTCTACGAGATCGACCGCCAGATCAACAAGCGCGAGATGGAGATCAGGCGCCGGATCGTCGAGCACATGACCGTGCAGCCGCACGCGGACCTGCGCTTCTCGCTGGTCCTGATGAGCGTCGTCAAGGATGCCGAGCGCCTCGGCGACTACGTGAAGAACCTTTTCGAGGTCTTCGAGCTGCACGATGGTCCGCTGGACGCCAACCAGCTGCGGAAGTACTTCGGAGATCTGCCCGATCAGATCGGCGAGCTCTTCAGGCACACCCACGAGGCGTTCGTGGAATCGAACGAGGACACGGCGCGGCAGGTCATCGGGGACCATAGCGAGATGATGAAGCGCTGCAACGAGATCCTGGCGCACGTGTGCCGCGACGAGAGCTTGTCGGTGAACGACGCCGTGTGCCTGGCGATGCTGGCGCGCTTCCTCAAGCGCGTCACCGCCCACCTCGGCAACATTGCCACCTCCGTCGTCGTCCCCGTCGACCGCCTCGACTACTTCGACGAACGCCGAGACCCCCCCCAGTAGCGGCACGTGGAGGCGGCGTGCGGGGCCGCGTGCAGGATCGGTCCAGGCGGACGCTCCACGCACGTTCTGGACGCTCCGTCGCCACCGGCCCTGCGCCAGCATCCTTGGCTGCCGCTGCACGGCCGAGCGACGTCGAGAAGGGACGGCGGCACAGGCGCGCGCGTTCCGCGCCCGCGCCCGCGTGTATACTGCAGCGGTGCGCAGGAACCGGCATATCATCGTCGGCACGGCTGGTCACGTCGATCACGGGAAGACCGAGCTCGTCATGGCGCTCACGGGCGTCAACACGGATCGCTTGCGCGAGGAGCAGGAGCGCGGCATCTCGATCGAGCTCGGCTTCGCCGAGATGGCGCTGCCGGGCGGTGATCGCGTCGGGCTGGTCGACGTTCCCGGACACGAGCGCTTCGTGAAGGCGATGGTGGCGGGCGCGGCCGGCATCGACCTGGGGTTGCTCGTGGTCGCCGCCGACGACGGCGTCATGCCGCAGACGCGCGAGCACATGGAGATCATGGTGCTCCTGGGGCTGCAGGCCGGCGTCGTCGCGATCACGAAGTGCGACCTGGTCGACGAGGAGACCGCCGACATCGTCGAGGCCGAGATCGAGGATCTGGTCCGCGGCACGTTCCTCGAGAAGGCCGAGGTCGTGCGCACGTCCGCGCGCCAGCGCCGCGGCCTGGACGAGCTGCTTCGGGCGCTCGAGGATCTGATCTCGCAGCTTGCCGCGCGACCCACCGAGACCTTCTTCAGGCTTCCCGTCGACCGCGCCTTCACGCTCTCCGGGGTCGGGCTCGTGGTGACGGGCACGGCCTGGTCGGGCCAGGTTCACGAGGGCGACACGCTGGAGCTTCTTCCGGCCGGTCGTCGGACGCGCGTGCGCGGCGTGCAGGTGCACGCCGAAAAGCGCCAGGCGGCGTTCGCCGGCGAGCGAGTGGCGCTCAACCTGCACGGTTTCAAGCAAGAGGACGTCGAGCGTGGCATGCAGGTGGCGACACCCGGCATGCTGCGACCGAGCTACATGCTCGACGCGCGCGTCTTCCTGCTGTCTTCGTTCGATCGGCCGCTCCGGAACCGCACGCGCGTCCGCGTGCATCATGGTGCCGCAGAAGTCCTGGGGCGCGTCGTGCTTCTCGATCGCCAGGAGCTCGAGCCGGGGCAGTCGGCGCCGGCGCAGCTGCGTCTGGAGAAGCCGCTGGCCTGCGACCGCGGCGACCGGATCGTGCTGCGCTTCTACTCGCCCATGCGCACGCTTGGCGGGGCCCAGGTGCTCGACCCCGCGCCCGCGAAGCACAAGAGGTTCCGCGAGGACGTCCTGACGGAGATGCAGCTCAAGGACAGCGGCGGGCCGCGCGATCTGCTCCAGGACGCGCTGCGCCGCGCTGGCGTCGAGGGCCGCCGCGCCGCCGCGCTGCGCGAGGTGCGCGTCGTGGCCGAGGCCGCGCTGGGTGACGTCCTGGACGAGCTGCTCCGTGACGCGCTGGCCGTGCGCATCGGCGACGTGTTCTACGACGCGGACGCGGTGGCGCGGCTCGGCACCGACGTCCGGCGGCTGGCCGCGGAGTACCAGCGCGCCGACCCGCTGGCCTGGGGAATCGGACGTGCGGAGCTGCAAGAGCGGCTGGGACACCGCGGCTCGCGCGCCCACTTCGGTGATCTCCTGGAGCACCTGTCCCGGAGCAGCTCCGAGGCCGCATCCATCCACCTGCGCCCGCATGCCGTCCGCGTGGGATCGGCCCAGCGCGAGCTGGCCGCCGCCGATCGCGACGCGCTCGAGAAGATCGAGGCGCGCCTGCGTGAGGCGGGTGCGGCGCCGCCCACGGCCTCGGAGCTGCAGAAGGAGTACCGGGTGGGCAATCGCTTCGCCGCCTTCGTGAGCGTCCTCGAGGAGCGCGGTTCCGTCGTCAAGGTGACCGAATCGCTTCTGTACCATCGTCGAGTGCTCGAGGAGATCGACGCGAAACTGCGCGCCTTCCTGCGGTCGCGCGACGTCATGCGCATGGCGGACTTCAAGGAGATGACCGGGTTGAGCCGCAAGTACGCCGTGCCGCTTCTCGAGTACTTCGACCGCCAGGGGGTGACGGCGCGGGACGGGGACGTCAGGCGGCCCGGACCGCTCGTGCGAGACATGACGAGGTGAAGCCGAGCCGGGACACTGCCCCGGCTGCGGGACGGCGCTCTCCCAGCCCTGCCATCCGCACGCTCACGAAGCGGGCGCAAATCCTGCGGGCGAGCGCAAGCGATGCCGGCCGACCCGGTCGTGTGACCGCCGAGCTTCCTCATGAATCTTCTTTTGTCTCAATGTGTTACGG
>JBHHXQ010000120.1:0-9304 GCA_046757105.1 Candidatus Krumholzibacteriia bacterium | reverse complement strand
CGATGCCCACGAAGGAAGGCCGAGCGAGCAGGGCATCCACGAGCTCGAGGAAGCTCTCGCGTACTTCGTGACGCCGCGGGTAGGCGATCTCCGGCGGCTCGATGTAGATGCCCTTGCAGATGCGCACGTTCGGCTCCAGGGGCAGGAGCCGCTCGAGATCGGCGCGACTGCGCCGCAGGCAGGCCTGCAGGACCGCTCCGACACTCGTGCTCTCGCGGCGCAGCGTCTCGAAGATGTCGAGCGTCGCGTCGGTGCAGCTCGAATCCTCCATGTCGAGGGTCACCAGGTTTCCCTGCTCCTCGGCCCGACGGACGAGAACGCGCACGTTACCCAGGCAGACCTGTGGGTCGAGCTTCAGGCCGAGCTGTGTGAGTTTGACGGAGGCCTGCGAGTCGAGCTCGTGCGCGTGCAGCGCATCGAGGAGGTCGACGTAGTGCGCCGTGGCGCGCTCGACTTCCGACAGCTCGAGGACGAATTCGCCGAGGACGTCGACCGTTGCACGGATGCCGCCGTCGTTCAAGCGCTGCACGGCATCGAGCGCATCCTGCAGGTGCGCGCCCGCGATGTAGCGCGCCGAGAAGCGGCTGACGATTGAGCGCGGCACGTAGGGGAGCATCTGCGCCAACACGCGGTCCAGGGCACCCATGCCGAGCATCACCTCCGCGAGAACACCTCTCACCTCGGGTTCCAGAACGATGACTCCGGCGCCCGCCCGCACCGCCGGCGCGCTACGCGGGTGGCAGGTGGCCCAGGACGCGCGGCGGCCGCGGGACGCGAACGTCGCTCCAGGCCAGAGCGGCCTGGAGCCGGCGGACGACCGGGCCGACGTCCGTGCCGCGGTGCGCCAGGACCTCGACGACCGGCGCGCCCGCATCCAGCCGGTCGCCGATCCGGGCCCTCCAGCGCAGCCCCACGCTCGGGTCGACCGCATCGTCCTTGCGCTGGCGACCGCCCCCCAGATCGACGACCGCCAGACCCACCTCGTAGCCGTTCACGGACCGTAGCCAGCCGGCGCACGGTGTGCGCACCTCGGCGGCGACGGCGGCGACCTGCAGGCCGCAGTCGTCGCGATCCCAGTCCAACCGTCCGCCCTGCGCCTCGACCAGGGCGCGGAAGCGTGCGAGCGCCGTGCCGTCCGCTAGCGTGGCGCGCGCCGCCGCTAGTGCCGCCGACTCGTCGGTGGCGACACCACCCAGCCGCAGCATCTCGGCCGCCAGCGCCAGCGTGACGCGACGCAGATCCTCGGGGCCGCCGCCGCGCAGCAGCTCGACGGACTCGACGACCTCGATCGCGTTGCCGACTGCAGCCCCCAGCGGTTCGTCCATGCGTGTGAACAGCACCGAAACACGCTTCCCGAACGCCGCACCCACCTCGACGAGGTGCCGGGCCAGCTCGCGCGCCGACTCCATGTCGCGCATGAAGGCGCCGCTTCCCACCTTGACGTCGAGGACAACGCCCTCGACACCGGCCGCGAACTTCTTCGAGAGGATGCTGGCCACGATGAGCGGCACGCAGTCGATCGTGGCGGTGACGTCGCGCAGCGCGTAGAGCTCGCGGTCCGCCGGCACCAGCTCCTCGGACTGGCCGACGATGGTGCCGCCCGGGTCGTGCAGCATGTCCCGGAAGCGCTTCTCGTCGAAGCGGGTGGAGTAGCCGGGGATGGCCTCGAGCTTGTCGAGCGTGCCGCCCGTGTGGCCCAGGCCACGCCCCGAGAGCATCGGCACGCGCAACCCGCACGCCGTGGCGATCCCGACCAACGGCAGCGACACCTTGTCGCCGATGCCGCCGGTCGAGTGCTTGTCGATCTTGGGACCCGGCACCGCGGAGAGATCGAGGACGCGGCCGCTGTGCATCATGGCGTCCGTGAGAGCCAGAGTCTCCTCGCGCCCCAAGCCGCGGAACCAGACCGCCATGAGGAATGCGGCCATCTGGTAGTCGGGAACGCGGCCCGCGGTGAAGCCGTCGACGAGAAACGCGATCTCCTCGCGCCTCAGAGCTCCGCCTCGCTTCTTGCGTTCGACGAGCTCGCGCGCCGTCATGATCCTCCACCGCTCTTCTCGCGCATGATCTGGACCGAGGCGCTGGCGCCGATGCGGTCGGCGCCGGCGCGGATCATGCGCTCCGCCGTCTGGCGATCGCGGATCCCACCGGCGGCCTTGACGCCGATGTCCTCGCCCACCGTGCGCCGCATGAGCTCGACGTCGGCCAGCGTCGCACCACCGGGACCGAAGCCGGTGGAGGTCTTCACGAAATCGGCGCCGGCCATCTTGCTGATGGCGCTGGCCTGTACCTTCTCCTCGTCGCACAGGAGCGCTGCCTCGATGATGACCTTGAGCAGCGCGTTGCTCCCGCACTCCTGGGCGACGCGGCGGATGTCCTCCTCGACGGCGGCGAAGTCGCGCGACTTCAAGGCGCCGACGTGCAAGACCATGTCGATCTCGCTGGCGCCGTTGTCGATGGCCTGACGCGTTTCGAGCACTTTCACCTCGGTGGTCGTGGCGCCGAGGGGAAAGCCGACCACGGTGCACACCGACACACCGGTACCCGCGAGCATCTCGGCGGCCGCCGCCACGTGGACCGGGTTCAGGCAGACGCTCGCGAACGAGTACTCCGCCGCCTCGCGGCACAGCTGGGCGATCTGCGTGTAGGTGGTCTCCGGCTTGAGCAGCGTGTGATCGATGCACGGCGCCAGCTCGTCCTCGACGGCTCCGCAGGGATAGCGCGCCGAGACCCGACAGGCACCCGCCTCGAGGATCCTGCGCGTGGTCACCGGACGCCGCCGGTGGCATTCGCCACGTCCCGTGCAGAACGTACACGAGCCGTCGTCCTGGCGTCCGTCCAGGCGTGTCAGCAGCTCGAACTCGTGCTGCAGGCTGGACGGGTGCCCCAGCCGCTCCAGCACACGTGCCGCCACCCGATCGATGATCTCCTCGTCACGCATGTCGCGCCCTTCGTCTGCGAGGCCCACGAGGACCCCGAAGCGCCCATTCTAGACGGCCGATGCGATCCGCGTCACCCGACCGCGTCAACGCGGGCGCGATTCGTCGAGCGCGTCGACCTTGGCGACACGGCGCGCGTGCCGGCCACCGGCATGCGGCGTCTCGAGCCACAGGCGGACCAGACGTCGCGCATGGCCCGGATGCACCACACGCGACCCCAGGACGAGCACGTTGGCGTCGTTGTGCTCGCGGCTGTTGCGCGTCGTCATCTCGTCGTGGCAGGTGGCCGCACGCACGCCCCGCACCTTGTTGGCCGCCATGCAGGAACCCAGCCCCGCGGCATCGATGACGATCCCGAAACGGCACGCCCCCGAAGCGACCTCACGCGCCACCGCCACCGCCAGGTCCGGATAGTCGACCGCATCGGTGCTGTGCGCGCCCACGTCGCGGACGTCCACACCGAGACTGCGCAGGAAGCCCTTCAGCTGCTCCTTGAGGCGGAAGCCGCCGTGATCCGCACCCAGTGCGAGGCGCAGCGGCTCGCGCGTGTCCGCCTCGAGCCGCCGGTGGCCCGCACGTGCCGGACGACCTCGCGTCTCGCGCAATCTCCTCTGCAGCGCGGCAAGCTGCATTGACACCCTTCCAGGCCAGGGTTGCACTTCCTCAACGATCCGGCGGCTTCTTCGGAAACGACGTGAAGGGTTGCGGCAGCAGATCCGAGAGACGGCACTTCTGCACACCGCGGGGGTTGGCCAGGAACACGTCCATGTCAGACCCGAACTCGACGAGGACCTGCAGGCACATCCCACACGGTGGCGTCGGCTTCGTGTCACGCGTGTAGACCGCCACGGCGGCGAGCTGACCCGCACGCACGCCCTCGGCCACGGCCTGCATCACCGCCCCCCGTTCGGCGCAGATCCCGGCCCCGAGCGAGACGTTCTCGACGTTGCAGCCGGAGAAGACGCGCCCGTCGCGGCTACGCACGGCCGCCCCGACCTTGAACCCGGAGTACGGTGCGTGCGCCCGCGCGCGCACGCCGCGCGCGGCTCGCACGAGCTCCCGCTCGCGTGCATCCAGGGCCGCGAGACGAATCACGACGGCCCCATCCGGCAGCGGAAGCTGTTGCCCCCCATGCGCTCCTCGAGTCCGTAGTGCTCGAGCACCGTGGCGGCGATGTCGCCGAGCCCGCGGCGCGTTCCCAGGGCAACGCCGGCGCTGTTGCGGCCCAGCTTCCCGAGCAACGGCACGTACTCGCGCGAGTGGTCGGTGCTCGGTGTCGTCGGATCGTTGCCGTGATCCGACGTGATCAGCAGCAGGTCCTCGTCACCCAGTGCCTCGAGCATCGACGGCAGCCAGGCGTCGAAGTCGCGCAGCCCCTGCGCATAGCCTTGCACGTCGTTGCGATGTCCCCACAGCGTGTCGAAATCGTTCAGGTTCGTGTAGATGAAGGTTCCTGGCGGCGACTCGGCGAACCAGCGCCGAGTGGCCCGCATCCCCGTCTCGTTCGACGTCGTGTGATCGACCTCGCTGAGACCGACACCGGAGAACAGATCCTCGATCTTGCCGATCCCCACGACCTGGACACCCGCATCGCGCAGGTGCTCGAGAAGCGAGCGCGCCGGTGGCTTCACCGTGTAGTCGCGCCGGAGCGGCGTGCGCGCGTAGTCGCCGGAGGTGCCCGCAAACGGGCGCGCGATGACGCGGCCGACCTCGTGCTCGCCCGTGAGCTGGGCGCGGGCGATCTCGCACCAGCGGTAGAGCTCCTGCACGGGCACCACCTCTTCGTGGGCCGCGATCTGGAAGACGCTGTCCGCGGACGTGTAGACGATCGGCCAGCCGCTGCGGAGGTGCTCGTCACCGAGCTCCTGGATGATGATCGTGCCGGAGGCCGGCTTGTTGCCGAGGACCCGGCGGCCGATGGCCGTCTCGAACGGCTCGATCACCTCGGGCGGGAAGCCGTCGGGGTAGGTCGGAAAAGCGTGCTCGGTGACGATGCCGCACATCTCCCAGTGGCCCGTCGTGCTGTCCTTGCCCGGGGAGATCTCGGCCAGCTTGCCGTAGGCGCCGGTGGGCAGCGGATCGGCGGGCGTGCCCTGGATGCGGGTGAGGTGGCCGAGCCCGAGCCGGCCCAGGTTGGCGAGCCGCAGACCTCCCAACCGTCTCGAGGTGTTGCCGATCGAATCGCTGCCCGCGTCGCCGAAGGCGGCCGCATCCGGAGCCTCGCCGACGTCCACGCCGTCCAGCACGATGAGCACGACCTTTCCCTGCATGCGTGCCTCCGAAGTCGTCGGGTCGCCGGTGGTGTGGCTGGTGAGAGTGTCCCGAACACGCCGATCCGCGACCCCCGCATGCGGTCGCGGCGGCCTGCGAACCGCGCACGCTCCTGTCCGCGCCAGGTGGGCACGGCCCGTAGCAGCGGTTCGCGAGTCGGTGTCAGTCGGTCGCCGTCACCTGGCGCACGCCGGTCAGGCCGCGCATCGACTCCACGCCGCCGTCGCGACGATACACGCGCACGACGCGTTTCGAGATGCCGCACAGCACCTCGTAGCCGATCACACCGGTCTTCTCGGCGATCTCGCCGACCGTGATCTCCTCGTCGCCCTGCCGGCCGAAGATGACGACTTCCTCCCCCACGCGCGGCGCGTCGATCGACGTGAGATCGATCATCGTCATGTCCATGGTGATGCGTCCCAGGACCGGGACGCGTTCGCCGCGGCAGAGCATGTCGCCGCGTCCCGAGTAGGCGCGCGACAGTCCGTGGCCATATCCCACCGGGACCACGCCGATGACGGTGTCCCGGCAGGTGACCACGTCGCTGCCGTAGCTGATCGGCGTGCGCGCCGGGACGCGGCGCACCTGGACGAGTCGGGCGCGGAAGCTCATGACGCGCCGCAACGCCGCCTGTCCCTCCAGAACGGCATGCGGCATGCAGCCGTAGATCATGCCGCCGGGACGCACCATGTCGAGGTGCGCCTCCGGAACCTGCAGGATGCCGGCGGTGTTGCTCGCGTGCACCAGCGACACGTGGACGCCGGCCTGACGCACGCGTGCGACGATCTCCTGCAGCCTGACGCCCTGCCGGCGCGTGAACGCAGGGTCGGTGTCGGACACCGGAAAGTGCGTGTACACCCCCTCGATGAGGATCCCCGGCAGGGGGCTGACCGCCTCGATCCACGTGGCCGCCACGTCCGCGTTGAAGCCGCTGCGTCCCATGCCGGTGTCGACTTCGACGTGCACCGGGACGACCTTGCCGCTGCGCTGCGCCGCCTCGGAGAGTCTGGCGGCAAACTCCAGATCCGGCACCGTGATGCGCAACTCGGCCGCGAGGATGGCGGCGATCTCCTCGGTCAGCACCGGCGAGAGCACGAGGATGGCGGCATCGATGCCCGCGCCTCGCAGCTCTTTGCCCTCGTCCACCGTGGCGACACCGAGCATGTGGATGCCGTTCCGCACCGCCTCGCGCGCCACCTCCACGGCGCCGTGGCCGTAGGCATCCGCTTTCACGATGAGCAGGATGCGGGTGCCCGCCCCGACCCGCCGCCGCACCTCGGCCACGTTCCAGGCCAGGGCATCGAGGTCGACCTCGACCCATGCCGGCAACGTCTTCATCTCGCACATTCTCCCGACCCCGTCGAACACGCGTGGCGGTTCATCCGGAACCGTCCGCATCGCCGGCGCGCTCGGCGCTGCCGCGGTAGAAGTAGCGATCGACGAGCTTGACGTGTTCGCTCCAGCCGTCATCCGAGTTCGTGCCCCTCACCACCTGCTCGACAGCGTGCGCCTGTGAATCCAAGTGGTCGAGCAAGTGGACCACCGTCGCCTCGAGCGTCATCGGTGGCTTCGGCGAGCCGCGATCGACCGAGCCGTGATGGCTGACGATGGTGTGCAGGAGCCGTGTGCGCAGCTCTGCGGGGAAACCGTCGATGCGATCCATGTAGCGCGAGACCAGGATGCACCCTTGCACCAGATGGCCGATCAGGCGGCCCCGGTTCGTGTACGCGATGTAGCTCTTGAACATGAGCTCCTCGATCTTGCCGATGTCGTGCAGCAGGATGCCGCCGATCATCAGATCCCGGTCGAGGCCGGGGTGATGTTGCACCAGCACCTCGCCGAGATCGAGCATCGCCAGCACGTGTTCGAGCAGGCCACCGACGTAGGCGTGATGCCACCCCTTGCCGGCCGGCGAGCATTTGTAGCTCGAATGCATCGTGGGGTCCCGGAAGATGTCGCCGTAGAGCCGTCGCAGGTACGCATTGCGCACCCCGTCGACGACCGACAGCAGGCGCTCGTACAACGCATCCAGATCGTTCTCGGACGTCGGCAGGAACTCGGAGAGGTCGTAGCAGCTCGGATCCGCACGCTCCATGCGAACGAGCTTGATCTGCCGCGACTTCTGGTAGAGCTGCACCTCGCCCTGGACGCGCGCCAGGTCTCCGGCGTCGATCTGGCCATCGACGATGTCCGCGCCGTGCCAGAGGACGGCGTTGATCTGACCGGAGCGGTCCGCGAGCTGGAAGAGCAGAAACCGACCGCCGTCCGGCTGTTCTCGACGCACCTTCTTCTTCACGACCACGACGCCATCCGGCCGCATTCCGGGGCAGAGGTCCGCCACCCGCAGCGGGCGCGGCGACTCGTGCTTCGGCGCGGCTTCCACGTCGTGCTGGGTCCCGTGCTTGTCCATGGCCTCCGACGCCCGTCAAGCGTGCCGCCCGCGCACGGTGTGCGCGTCGAGCACGCAGTACTGCTTCCCTTGCAGCCGCAGCAAGCCCTCGGCCTTGGCCGCGGTCATGCTCCCGTGCGCATCCACCCATCGTAGTGGATGGCCTCGACCCGGATGAAGCCCTTGTGCAGATCGCGTGCACCCGGCCAGCGGTGACGGGCAGCGCGGAGCCGCGGCGCAGCGCCCACGCACGCACCTCTTCCGCCCCCACCGCGAAGAACGACACCAGGTCAAGCGGGCCTCGCAACCGCCGGGGCATGCTCGCCGGCCGCCGGCCACGAACACCAGCTCGGCATGCGTGGTCTTCTCGCGGCGCTGGAGATCTCCGACAGCCCGTCGACGCGCGTGTCGGAAGCTGGACCGGCGCGGTGTGCGTGTCGCTGGCGCCGGTCTCGGGGCTCGGCCGTGGTCGGCGCCTCGAACAGCGTCGTCTTCCCGGAGTTCGCCCCGTCCAGCCGCCACGAACCACGTAACTCCAAAAACGACAACAATCTACTCTAGGAAGCGCGGCCGTCCTCGTCAAGCCGATTCGAAGCCCGGGCGCGCCACCGGAGCGTCCGCCGGCGGCTTCGTCCGGTGCAGCTGCCGGAGCGATTCCGACCGCGTCGATGGGGCTGGGGAGGGCTAGCGGGTGTCGGGCGTCGCGGTGATGGTGAACGTCGATTCCTCGCTGGCCCACTTGTCGTAGTTCTCGTCCTTGCAGGACACGACGCCGAGGAAGTTCGTGCGCGGGTCGGGAGCCAGCCGGACGACGGCCTTCGCCAGCGGCCGCCTCGCCGCCAGACGGAAGTGGTACACCTTGACCTGCTGGCTCTCGACACAGTGGAAGGCGAGGTTGAGGCCGGCCTTGGGGGTTCCGAGGGCGATGAGCGACTCGACGAGGAGCTCCTCGCCGATCAGAAGCACGCCTTCCGGGAGCTCCAGCTTGAAGACCACCGCGGAGATCTGTGGGTTCTCCTGGTCCCGCTCCGCCACCAGGTAGACGTCGAAGGGCTTCATGACGCCCACTTCGACCTCGGCGGTGCGCTCTCCGACGTCGGCGAGGAGGACGAGGCGCTCGGAGGCTGGATCCGCGGCAGCAGCCGTGCCACTCCACAGCAGGGCTGTCAGGGACACGAGGCTTCGGAAACTTGGGGTCATACTCGGAGTCCAGCGTGCCGATCAGCGCTTGCGCTGCAGATCGGCCAGCGCCAGATCGTAGCTCGGGTTCGCGTGTGGTCCGACCCAGAAATAGACGAGCCCATCGCGCTTCCAGATGGTCACGTCGTTGTCCTTCACCCGGTGGCGCGCCTGCAGCAGGCCGCCCGTCTCCCGGGTGCGGAGCCCGTCGAATTCTCCCGTGACCCGGTCACTGATGTAAAGCGAAAACAACGAGGAGTCCGGCGCACGGTACCCCAGGAGGCTGACGGCGATGTCCTTGAAGCTGCAGAGGGTCGACAGCTCCAGCTCCAGCCCGTCGCTGCCCAGATCAGGCACCACGCCGCCGAGCGCAGGAGCCACCAGGCTGTCGCCGACGGCGAGCATCAGATCCTTGCAGCACGGCGGGATCGAGTCGCCGATGGCTTCGGCGTGGCACTTGTGACGTTCCACGGCGACACTGGCCAACGCCGGGGCACGGAAGAGAGAGCGCAGCGGGACCAGGATG
>JBHHXQ010000119.1:0-9367 GCA_046757105.1 Candidatus Krumholzibacteriia bacterium | reverse complement strand
GCCCTGCGGCTCCAGGCCGACAGAGGGAGTGTTTCGAGCCATGCTCTACCGCCATCTCGACGAGGTTCCACGCCTCGGACGCGACGTCTACGTGGCGCCGAGCGCCAGCGTGATCGGGTGCGTGACGCTGGGCGAGCAGTCCAGTGTCTGGTTCGGCAGCGTCCTGCGCGGGGACGTCGGACGGATCGAGGTGGGGGCGCGCACCAACGTCCAGGATCTCACGGTGGTGCACGTCACCGAGGGCGCCGAGGGAACGTTCATCGGCGACGACGTGGTGATCGGCCATCGCGCCGTGGTCCACGAGTGCCGCATCGAAGACTGCGCCCTCATCGGGATGGGAAGCGTGCTTCTCGACGGCGCCGTGATCGGCAGCGGCGCCATCGTGGCCGCGGGCGCCGTGGTGCGCGAAGGCCAGAGGATCCCTGCGCTTGCCCTGGTGGCCGGCGTTCCGGCCGAGGTGCGCAGGATCTTGCCAGAGAGCAGCCTGGAGGCGCGCCGGCTGCACGCCAGGCACTACGTGGAGCTCGCCCGCAGGTACCTGTTGGGCGGCAGCGCGCCGGTACGCTGAGGCTGCTGGCCCGCAACCTGCCTGCCGGGGCGGGGAGCCGGGCCGGTCGGAGAGGCCCGGAGCGAGGAGCATGGTGCGCCGTCTTTCCAGTCTCGCCGTCTCCGTCGTCGTCCTGATCGCCGGCTGTCAGAAGGTGCAGGTGCGTCCGGCCCGGCCCACGCCACGCCCGCCGGTCGCCGTGGTCCGGGACACCACTGCGTCCGTCGTGCCCGCACGGCCCGACACCACGGTCGTCGTGCGCCTGACCGTGCCGGAGGTCGAGGTCCAGCGATCTTACCGCGTACACGCCCGGGTCGGCGTGCTGGCGCCGTTCAGCGGCCGCTACGCCGCCTACGGGAAGGCCTATCTGGACGGTGCGCGGCTCGCCGTCGACTCCTTCAACGATCTGGGACCGGTGCAGGTCGAGGTCGTGCCGGCCGACACCCGAGGGCAACCCCTCTCAGCGCTCGCCGCCGTGCGGCGCCTCGCCGGGGCGGAGGACGTGGTGGCCATCCTGGGAGGGGTTCTCAATCTGCCCACGCTCGTGGCGGCGGTCGAAGCCAACTGCCGTGGCGTGCCGCTGCTGTCGAACGTGGCCACCGAGGACGGCATCCGCGAGACCGGCCCGTACGTCTTCCATCAGGTGGCTTCGCGTCAACGTGCGGCCAGCGCGGCGGCGGACCTGGCGGCCTTTCGCCTGCGCCGGTTCCGGGCCGCGGTCCTCTATCCCGAAGAGGGTGAGGGACGGGTTCTGGCCAGCGGCTTCGCGGAACGGATGGGGGCGCTGGGTGGCCGGATCGTGGCCTCCGAGTCCTTCGCGGCGGGCACCACCGATTTCACGTCGCTGGTGCGGCGCATCCGTGCCGCCCAGCCGGACGTTCTCTTCGTGCCGGCCGGCGTGGAGGACATGCTCCTCATCGCTCCCACGCTCGCCGTCCAGGGTGTGGAAGCACAGCTGATCGGCACCGAGAAATGGAAGTCCGAGCGGCTGCTGGGCGGCACGGGCGTGGAACTCGAGGGTGCGCTGGTTCCGGCCGGCGAGCACGAGGGAGATCATGAAGAGCTGGCTCGTTTCCGGGAGCTCTACGCCGACCGCTACGGCCCTCGCGCCAACCGCTTCGCCGCCGCCGGCTACCTGGCGGCCCGACGCATCCTGGACGTGCTGGCCCAACGCCCCGAGGCCGATCGCGAGGCGCTGCGCACGGGGCTCGAGGCGCGCGGGGCCCCAGGGGACCGCCGGATGCCGGTGCGCTTTCTCGTCGTGCGCGACGGCGAACCTCGCGCCTTCGGAACTCCGTGAGAACGCGCCTCTACGCGCAGCCACGCGGCTCAGCGGCCGGAGTGCAGCACGAGCCCCGTCTCTCCGCTGGGCCACACGCGGATGAAGCCCACCGGATCGCCGGGGACCTCGGCGCATTCGATCGGCACCGGCGGTGTCGAACGTAGCCCCTCCACCCAGTGGTACTTGAGCACCAGCACGTCGCCCCGGACGTCGCTCAGCTCCAGCCGATCGTATCCGGCACGCACGCGCGCCTCGCCCACCGAGAGGGCGCGAGACGCGCGCCGGACGCGAAACGCGGCGTACACCGGCGTCGTCGCCGCAGGCTCGAGAAGCTGGGGATGTCGCGTGAGGAAGCCGCGCGCTTCCGGAGACCACGCCAGGGCGGCGCCGACGTTGTACCGCTCGAGGATGGCGGCGAGCTCCGCGGACGTCCAGGCCCCGAAGGGCCTGCCCAGCAGCTGACCGTTGCCGAAATCCACCTGAGCGTGTTCCAGGGGGCCGGCGCCGTGCGGTCCGCCGATCGTTTCGCGCTTGGTGTAGATCGGCACGAGCGCCTGCAACGCGGCGTCGCCCGCCTGACTCGAAAGCCAGCCGGGCTCGGAGGTTTCGAACAGCAGGCGCGCATCCACCGGGGAGGTGTCCTGCAGCGTGCGCATCATCTCGTGGAAGCGGCCGTCGAGCGTGGCGTCGAGTCGGTGCACGTAGTAGAAGCGCGAGTCCAGAATGGACAGGAACGGAGGTAGCGTGAGAGCGACGACGAGCGCCAGTGTCGCGAGCGGCGCTCCGACGCGCATCTGCACGCGGGCGAACGCGTCGCGCAGCGTGGTCCCCGCGAGGATGCACGCCGCGAGCATGGCCGGAACCAGCGCCCGCGCCGTTTCGAGCCGGCGCAGGTCCGGGATCTGCGCCCCGACGGCCGCCACGGCGAGAGCCGCGAGTGCCGTGCTCGACAGCGCCAGCACCGCGATCGGCGCCCGCCACCGCAGGCGCCAGGCGCCGAGGATCGCCAGCAGCAGGGTCCCGGTGACGAGTGCCGACGTCGGGCGCCAGAGAACCTCGAAGAGATCGCCCACCTCTTCCAGCCGCAGTCCGGGGGCGGGCTGCGGCAACAGGTGACGCTGCCGGAACATGGGAGCGAACCACGAAGCGTGCAGGAGCGACAGCACCACGAGCGCCAGGAGGAGTGCGGCGTGGTCGCGTCTCCGCAGGTCGTGGATTCCGAACAAGTAGGCCAACCCCACGCCGACCGGTAGGATGAGAAGCCCCGCCGGCTGCACGAAACCGATGAGCGCGCCAATCACGAAGAAGGCGCCGTAGCAGGCCACCCGAACGCGGTGGTTGGGGTCGAAGAAGCGCACGAAGAGCGCGATCCCGAGCACGCCGAGCTGGCAGGCGAGAAGGTACGAGTGCATGCCGGTCCAACGCAGGTGTCCCAGGAAGGGTCTCCCCCACTGCCAGTACACGACGGCGAGGAAGGCCGCGAAGAGCCCGGCGCTGCGCGACAAGCGCACCAGGCGTGATGCCGCGTACACGACGACCGGAACGAGAAGGTGGACCAGCACGATGTACGCCTTGGTGGCGTAGGGCAGGCCGACGAAGGCGAACAGGTGCGCGAACAGCACGTCGCCCCGCGTGTCCGGGTCCACGACCAGCCCCGCCGGATAGCCGGCCATGAAGAACGGGTCGTATCCCGAGGCGCGGCCCGTGTCCCGCAGCAGATGGTGGGCTGCGAAGATCCGATAGTAGTGCGCCGCGTGAGTCGAGGTGTGCACCGGCTCGTCGCTGAGGATCTGCTGGGGTGGCAGGGAGAACAGGAACGCCAGCGCATGCGACACGCACAGCAGGGCGAGCACGATTCCCGGCACGCGCTCGAGGGCGCGGAGCCCGCCGATCCCGCGCAGCCAGGCGCCGCGCCAGCAGGCGACGACCCCGAGCAGCACCAGCCCGGTGCCCTCGAGGAGCAGCATCAGCTTCAGGATGCGCAGGTTGTAGCGGTAGTCGATCCTGCCGGACTCGGGGGGCAGGGCCAGGCTCGGCCAGGTGTGCGTGAGGATCGGGATGACGAGTGCGGCGCCGAGACTGACCAGCAGCAACGCGACGAGACCGTCGCGCACGCCCGCATCGGAATCCAGCTCGGGATCCCAGGGCGCCGTGCGCTGCATGGGGTTCTCCTAGGGCGTCACGTCCAACAGATCGAACACGAAGCGGTATTTCATCCACCCACCCCGGGGCTCCCCGCCGCGCACGGGTGGCACCACCTCCCACTGCCGCACGGCTTCCAGTGCGGCGAGCTCGAAGGCGCGTGGCGAGGCGCCCTTCGGGTCGGTCGCCGACTCCAGGATCTGCTCTTCGAGGATTTCGCCTGCCAGCGTCACATAGAAGGCTACCACGACCTGACCCTCGATGAGGCTGGTCCTCTCGTACTCCGGGTAGTCCGGCTTGACCGCCTTGATGATGACGAAGTCCTGGGAGAAGGAGAGCTCCTTGTGGACGGGCTTGAGAGGCTCGATGAGCTCCAGATCCTCCGCGAAGTCGGGGGGGTGCGGTTCGGGCGTCTTCTCGTGCTGAGGCACCGGAATCGGCTCGGGACCCGCTTCGAGATCGAGCTCCTGGATGAGGTGGTACTCGGGCACCTGCCGGCGGCCTTCACGCCTGCGCTGGTAGAAGTAGGACTGCACGCTGTGCGGCTCGAGCACCTCGAGCTCGGCCAGCGTCCGCGTCGGTCCCCGGTAGCCGGTCGTGGGGTCGCGTTCGTCGAGGCGGAGCGCCGTGACCGCGATTCCTCCGAAGACGGCGAGGAAGAGGTGGAACGACACGGACAGGAGCAGACTGGTGGAGATGGAGTTCCTGTAGTCCGCCTCGTGCTGCTGGAGACGAAACGACATCGTTCATCCTCACAAGGCGAGTCGGCCTCCCCGAGTATAGAAACGCCGCGGCGAGCCGGTCAAACGACCCTGACGAGCCGGGAACGCGGCCGCCGCGGCTACCTCGAGCCGGGAATCCGCACGTTGATGTGGGTCGTGGGGGCGGCGACGTAGATGGGAATCTCGTACGTGGTGCCGTCCCGTTGCAGGAAGGCGAGACGGTGCTCTCCTGGCGATACGCACTCGAAACGGAACCCCCCGTTCGCGTCCGGTCGCAGCCCCTCCGCACCGTCCAGGACCACGAGGCCGGCACCCCGGGCTCCAGACTCCGCCAGGACGCTACCGCTCAGGTGCGGCCATGTCTCGATCCCCGGGGCGAGGCCGTTGAGGATGCCCACGAAGAGCGCATAAGCGCGTTCGCGCAGCGAGTCGGTGTGGGCGATCCCGAGCCGCGTCGCATCGGTCCGCGCTCCAGGAAGCGTCACGACGACTGCCGGACACGGGGTCTGCTGGAGAACGGCGCGCGTGTCTTCACGCACCTCCACGCTGTCGAGCTGCAACCGGCGCTGCAACCGTCGGCCGATGGCGCGGGCCAGCTGCTCGCCGCGGGGGCTCTGCGGGTAGTGCAGCACGCGAGCCCGCGTTCGCGGCTGCAGGGCGCTTTCGATGCGTACGTACCAGTCGGCGTTTTGCCGCGTGGCGATGCGAATGCGCTCGGTCTCCGGCACCTCCTGCGTGGCGCCGCGCGTCAGCAGCACGCGGGCGCCCGCCGCCTCCAGCATCGAGCCGAGGGTCCTGGCCACATCGAAGTTGAGCTCAGCGGCCGAGACACCGAGATCGGGCACCGAGACCTCGAGACCGTCGCCGCCGGGATCGATCACCAGCGTCCGCGCATGCAGGTGCCCGGCATGCACCGGCACCAGCCGCACCAGGCCGTTCGCGGGTCGGACCCCGTCCCACGGCGCGTACCCCCGACGTTCGATCCGCAGGCTGTCACACGTCGGGTGCACGAGGAGAAGGCCGGCGCGGTCGCTGTGCTCCGGCTGTGCCTCACAGACGGCCCAGGCGTCCCGAACGGGTTTGCGCGAGCCCGCGTCGAGGCAGCGCACGGAACCAAGCCGCGTGGCCAGCGGATCGATCGACAGCGCGGAGGCGACGACGAGTGGTCCTGCGCGCACGACGAGTCGCGCGCTCTGCGCTTCCGGGTCGATTCGGGCCCATGCCAGGATCTCTCCGGCGCGCGTGCTGTCCTCGAGCTGCTGGAGCTGCATTCCTTCGCTCTCGAGCGCGACGGGGTGGCCGTCCGCCACCGCGCGGCCGCGCGCGTCCACCAGCCGGATGCGCAGCCGGATGTCGCTTCCAGGCGCGGCAGGATCGGGTCGCTGGCGCACGAAGACGCGCGCGGGTGGCACATGCAGCGCGATGCGCTCGCGCCACGGAGGTGCGGCATTGCCCCGGACGTTGCGCGCGCGGACCTCGATGAGTCGCGTGCCGGGTCGCAGCGCACCGTCGGCGCGCAGAACGAGCTCGCCGTGCCGGACGTCGAACCAGGCGGGCACCCGGCGCGAGTCCACGCGCAGCTCCACGCTGAGGGGATCGATCCGGCCACCCTGCGCGTCGGTGATCCGGAAACGCAGCGTCCCTCCGGCATGCAGCGTGTCGCCGGCGGGCTCGAGCTTCTCGATTCGCGGCGCACCCCTCGAGAAGTAGTCGAGCACCCCGAGAAAGTAGGCCTCGGCTTCGAGGAGCTGCTTGTCGGCCAGGCGCAGCTGCGACTCGACGGCCGGGTTCGAGAGGTAGCTCGCCTCGCCGAGGACGGCTGCTGCCGGTGCGTTGCGCAGGACGAAGTAGTTGCCCGGCCGCAGGCGAGCCTCGGTGATGCCGAGGCCCTGGGCCAGCCGCCTGTGGATGGCGCGGGCGAGGTCGTAGGACGGGCCGTCGTCGTCGAGCCGGTAGTAGGTCTCGACGGCGTTCCGGTCGCGATCGAGCGGTGCGTTGCTGTTGTGGTGCAGCGACAGGAAAACCTCGGGGCGCAGGGAGTCGAACAGCGCCACGCGTGCCGCCAGGTCGTCGCGGAGTGTCTCGCTGCTGTCGGGCAGGAGGTCGCGATCGCTCGCTCGCGTGAGGTACACCTCGGCGCCCGCGTCGCGCAGCAGCCCCCAGAGGTAGAGCGCCACGCCCAGGTTGACGTCGGCCTCACGCGTCTGGTCGGCGGGGCCGCGCGTGCCGGTGAAGTGCCCGCCGTGGCCCGGGTCGATGAGGATGCGCCGGCCGCGCAGCGGCCGGGTGTCGAGCCCGGCGAGCTCCGGCCGGCGGGCGTAGAGGCTGCCCGGGATCTCGACCCGTGGCGGCCCGAGACACGAGGCCATCCCGGCCAGGAGGAAGATCGGTCCCGCTGCCAACCGCAGCCGTCCGCGCTCCATCGCCAGCACCTCCCGCAACTTCGAGCCTGGTCCGATGAAATCAGCGTAACTCGTTGTCGAAACGAACGATGCACAAATGCGCGCCGGTTTGTCGAGGCGGGGACGCGCGCCGCTGTGCCTGCCGCCGTCCCAGTGCTATGCTAGACACGTGGGCGCGCGTGGCCAGCAAAAGATTGCAGGGGGTGTCATGCCTAGGACGGCGCGCTTCAGGATTCTCCCCAAGGTGGATCAGATCCTCGAAGCGCCGGCGCTCCAGAAACCCCTGCGGCGGCTGCCGCGCGAGATCGTGGTGCGCTTCGTGCAACAGGAGGTGGACGGGCTCCGGAAGCGTGTGGCCACGCTCGGCGATGGCGCGCCCACGAGCCGTGAGGAGGCGCAGCAGGACATCGCCACCCGGGTGCGCATCCGGCTCGACGAGTTGACCAGCCCGACGTTGCGTCGCGTCGTCAATGCCACAGGTGTCGTTCTGCACACCAACATCGGGCGCGCTCCTCTCTCGGATGCCGCCGTGGCGGCCGTGGTCGAAGCGGCGCGCGGCTACATCAACCTCGAATACGACCTGGAGGCCGGGGTGCGGACGAGCCGCATGGTCCATCTCGATGCGTTGCTTCGCGAGTTGATGGGTGCCGAGGCGGCGTTCGTCGTGAACAACAATGCCGCGGCCGTTCTCCTGGCCATCGACACACTCGGGCAGGCGGGCGTGGTGGTGTCGCGCGGCGAGCAGGTGGAGATCGGCGACAGCTTCCGGCTGCCGGAGATCCTGTCCAAGGCGGGCGTGCCGATCCACGAGGTCGGCACCACGAACCGCACCACGCCGCGGGACTACGATGTGGCGGCACGCGAGCCCGGCTGCGTTCTGCTCAAGGTGCATCGCAGCAACTTTGCCATGCACGGCTTCACGTGCGAGGCGAGCATCCAGGAGCTCGCGGAGGTGGCGCGGCGCCGCCAGGCCACGCTGGTCTTCGACCTCGGCAGTGGTTCGCTGGAGCCTTTCGCGGCACACGGGCTCGTGGGGGAGCCCGATGTGAAGAGCGCGCTGCACGCCGGGGCGCACGTGGTCACCATGAGCGGCGACAAGTTGCTGGGCGGTCCCCAGGCGGGAATCCTCGCAGGCTCGCGGCAGGCCGTGCAGGCAATGCGCCGCAACCCTCTGGCGCGCGCATTGCGCATCGACAAATTAACTCTTGCGGCGCTTCAGGCGACTCTGCTCTCATATGTGGGTGGTGGTGCGCAAGACGTGCCGGCACGACGCCTCATCCTGAGCAAGCCCGACGACATCGAAGCGCGCGCCCGGCGTCTCCTCGAGAGGCTCGAGGGTCGGGTCGAGGCGGTGGTCGAGCTCGTGGCTGGCCAGGCGTCGGTCGGCGGCGGCTCGTTTGCGGATGCCGGCCTGCCCTCGTACGAGGTACGCGTGCGTCCACGTCGGGCGCGGGCGACCGAGCTGCTCGCACAGCTGCGCAGGGGAACCCCGGCCGTCATGGCGCGCATCAAGGATGACTTCGTCGGGCTCGATGTACGCTGCGTGGCGGACGACGACGTGGGGCCGTTGGCCCAGGCGGTGGAAGCCGCCCTGGCGACGTGTGGAGGGGTGGAATGACGGGGCCTCCTGAAGGTTCGAGTCTGGGTGCTGCCCGCCTCACACGCGATCGCTTGCTGCGTCAGGGACTCTCCGAAGAGCACGTCGTGCTCACCGGCACCTCGATTCCAATCCGGTTCGGCCCCGAGAACCTGGAGCCCTCGAGCTACACGCCCGAATTCACGCCGCTCGTGCAGCGGCTGCTGCGCTTCCTGCGCGGCGGCCGCGGCCTGTCGATCGCTGTCGCCGGCAGGCATGCGGAGTCGGCTGCACGCGAGCACACGGCTCTGCAGCTGGCGATCGGACTCGCACAGCACGGCCGCGAGGTCATTCTCGTCGACGCCGACTTCGCGACGCCAGGGCTGAACGGCCTGACACCAGATCCACACACCGAGGGCCTCATCGACATGGTGCGTTTCGGGCGTTCGTGTCGGTCCGTGCTGTGGCGGCCGCTCGAAACGGGACCGAGCCTGCTCGCCGTCGGCTCGTTCCCGAGTGATGGCGCGCAGCCGTTCGAGCCCGAAGCATTGCGCAGCATCCTGCATCGCGTCTCCCTGCACTGCGAGGCGGCCCTGTACGTGGCGCCGCTGGCGATCCAGAACGAGATCAACCCGCTCGTGCGCAGCTGCGACCACGTGGTGTACGCGGTTCAGGACGCAGCGCCGGAGAGTGGTC
>JBHHXQ010000118.1:0-9450 GCA_046757105.1 Candidatus Krumholzibacteriia bacterium | reverse complement strand
GTCCCTCGGGCCCACTCCACCTCCAGTGCATGCGTGTCGCTCTGGCTGAAGAACTTCGGCTCGCTGCGGTTGCGGGAGAACGTGTAGCTCACCGGAATCGTGAAGCCCGCCGTCGGGATCAGCTTGGAGAGCTCGGTGCTCATGCGGCTCTGCATCGTGAGCGAGTTGTTGCCGCTGCCGGTGCGCTGGCGGAGGCCCCTGAAATCGGCGTCGCGGATTCCCAGGTTGGCCGAGACGTCGAGCACGTCGGCGAAGTTGCTCGTCAGCGCGTACTGATGCGCCACGCCCACGTCGCGGTCGACGTCCTCGAGGCGCACGTTGTCGAACCAGAGCTCTCCGGAGACCGGCCCCGCCACGGCCGCCGGGCCAGTCTCTGGCGTTTCGACCCACCAACGCCCCCGGCGGGCGGCTGCACCACGGGAGCAGGATGCGGATGGCGCACACCGACGAAGAGCCGCGTCACGGACTTCAGGCTCGGCTCCCCGCGCCGCGTCACCTGCAGGGGAACCGTCGGGTCACCCACGTCCGGGACCGTGGCGGTCACCTGGATGATGCTCTGCGCGCCCCTGCGGAGGGTTTTGACCTCGGCGCCCGGCACGTCCTCCGGAAACTTGAGGTTGGTGATGTCGGCCAGGTCGATGATCGTCTCCAGCCAGTCGCCCTTCCCCGGGAGGGTGCGCGCGATCTCGTAGTAGTTGAGCGAGTCGGTTCCGACCCGGAAGAACACCTCGACGGTGTCGGACATCGTGCTCACCGGATAGTGCACGAAGAAGTTCAGCCGCTTGTACTGCGTGTAGTCTTGTCCGCGACCCGAGGGGATGGTCTTCTGGACCACCACCTCGTGTCCGGGCTGCAGGCTCGTGAAGTCCAAGCGCAGCGACTGCTCGCGCGCCTGCACGCCCTCGGCATCGAGCTCTTCGGCATCGGGCGGGATCGTGTACTCGGGGTCGTCCTTGTTGTTGATGACGCTCACCGAGAAGCTCTCGCCCGGCGCCGGAGCCACCTGCGTGGAGTCGATGGCAAAGACGCCCAGGTGCAGCCACTGGTTGCCGGTGAGCTTGAAGTCGTGGATCTGGATGTCGTGGTCCCAGACCTGCGTCCCGGTGCTCGGGGCCTCCGGGTCGTCGAACCAAATGCGCAGGTAGCGGATCTGGCGCAGCGAGGGCGGGCTCTGTCCGGCGTCCGTGATCACCTCGAGCTGGTCGCGGATGCGATCGAAGTCGATGCGGTACTTCCTCCAGCCGTCGAAGCCGAGCTTGAGATCCGGGTCGATCGTCGGATCGTCCCCGTACCGGGACGGGACGTCGATGTCGACCCAGGTGGGATCGTCGAGCTCCATCGTGAACCTGAAGTAGCGGTTCGTGGTGTCCCAGCGCCCGTTCCCGTTGATGTCCTCGGTGTCGTACTCGTTGTTCTCTTCGGTGCCGTTGGCCCAGGCGTGCTGCCGGAGTGTCGGGTTGAACTTCGACGGCAGATGGCAATCGGACCCCGGGGGAGGGAAGGGCGGACCCTCGCCCTCCTGGAAGCCGTCGCAGTCGTCCGCCACGCCGTTCCAGCCCAGATCGTCGGACTGGGCCAGGAATTCGCTCTCGCTCTCGGCCTCGCGGTTGAACCTCTCTTGTGTGTCCAGGTCCCGATTCGGGTTGTTCCGGAAGAAGATGAAGTCCTCGCTGATGTCCCCGAAATCGATGTGCATCCTGCCCCTGCGCTGCTCCGCTGCGGCGATCTCGTCGTTGAACCAGAACTCGATCGTCTTGGTCTGCGTGAGGTCGAGCCCGTTTCCGGCGAAGGAGGTCATGATGCCCGACCACAGGCGCGTGTTGTCGACCTCGATGGAGTCCACGAGCGCCTTCGCCTGGTCGCGGTTGAAGCCGAGCTCCAGCACGGTGATGCCGTCGTCCGCCTCGGTCTCGTCGAGGAGTGGGTTCAGGTGGCCGCGCTTCACCTCGCCGAACGGGTTGTACCAGGCCAGCGGCACGCGGTAGATGGTATCGGGATCGGCCGAGGCGTCGGGATTCGACGCGGGCACGCCGTCCGGGATCGAGGCCCAGAACCAGTTGTTGCGCGAGACGCTGACCTGATCGGAGTCCTCGGCGCTCTCGAGGTCGTCCACGAACGCCGTGTTCTTCGTGTTCGGGTTCGGAACGCTCACGGCCACCTCGGCCGTGAAGTTGATGCCGCTTGCCGCCCTGGTGTTCGTGAACGGCAAGGCGTCCACGAGCCGGGTCATCCAGCCCGGCTGGAAGCGCAGGTTGGCGTTCATGTCGCCGAGCAGCGTGCGGGTCGGCTCCTCGCCCAGGCGCGGGCGCCGCGAGAAGCCGCGCCGCGACTCGAAGAGCCACACCGAAGCGATGCGGCCGCGGTTGCCCAGCTTGTACGTGCCGCTGGCGCCCAGCAGCGTGGCCTGGCCGGAGCCGATGAGCGGCCGGTACTGGTAGCTCACCTCGATCCGCGAGCTCGGCGACATCTCGTTGAGCACGTCCCCCTTGAGCGTGATCTTGCCGCCTGCGTACGGTTCGATGTCGTAGTCGACACCGCGCTGCAGGAGACGCCCGTCGAGGCGCACCTGATCGCTCCCTTCGATGATGTCCTGCGGCAGCGTGATCTGCGTCTCGGCTCCCGAGATCCGCACCAGGATCTGATAGCGGTTCTTCGGAATCGTCGGATCGTCGGCGGCCAGCGTGTACATGGTGCGGCGAACCGTCTCCACCTCACCGAACAGGGAGTCTCGCGTGGCCGGGTCGTACGCGTCGGCGGAGTCGACGCCCGCCCTGCGGAGGCGCAGGGAGACGATCTCCGGCGGCGGGCCGAAGGGACGCAGGCCAGGCAGGAACAAGAAGCCCTGCTGGGGATCCCAGAGGTTGGTTCGGCTCTCGTCGAAGAGGCCGTCGGGTACCGGACGGTTGGCCTCGTCGAGCTCGTCGAGGCCGAACATGTGCAGGTAAGTCGAGTTCGGCAGGTTGTCGGGCACATCCCGGTTCTGATCCCCCGACGCCAGGCTCTCGATGCTCAGCTCCAGCCTGGAGAGACTGGTCGCCGGCAGGACGTAGACGTGGCGCATCATGTGGACGGAGGTCGGGTACTTCTCGAACTCCTGGTCCTGGTCCGGATGCCGGATCAGACGCAGACGCACGGTGGGCGTGGCGCCCTCCTCGATGCTCCCCACGGTTTGGCCATCCGCATCGTCGAAGCTGATGGCCAGCACGTCGTCCTGATCCAGAGGCCCATTGCGCAAATGGAACCCCAGGACCAGCCTGTCCAGGTCCTCGAAGAACACGAAGCCGACCTCGTTCTCGTCGAGCCGGCGCCAGCGACCCGGCGTGTAGTCCTCCGAGCCGAGCCCTCCACCGCCGGGCACCGGAGGCCAGCGCTCCTCGTCAGCGGCGGTGTCGAACGTCTGGTTCATCGAGGTCGTGTCCGAGCCCGCCTGCAGGTTCGCCACCGCATAGCCGCGGTAGTTGCGGTCCTGGAGCGTCGAAGGCTCCTGATCGTCGATGAACACGAAGAACTTGCTGGTGCCGATCTGGTCGATCAGATCGTCCGGATGCAGGCCGTAGGAGTTGTACAGCGCAATGTCGGACGTGTCCGGCCTCTCGTAGAAGAAGAAGCGGTCGCGTGCGTAGGCGTTCTCCGCCAGCGGGGTGGCGGCCGAGCTGCCGCCCGAAGGCGTGAGCGTCCTCGTCGCCGCCTCCGTCTCCTCCTTGCTCGCGACCACGGTCAGATCCAGCCCGCCCAGACGCATCTGCGTCTTGACGCCGAACAGGCCCTGCGAGCCACCGGAGAACGAGACCAGGCCCGACCCGGGCAGGCTCAGGTTCGTGCCACCCAGGTCGATGCGCTGGATGATGTCGTCCTCGAAGCCCTCGTACCAGATGTTGATGCGGTTGGCGTCGAATCCGAAGGCGTTGCTGTTGTGGTCCACGGCGAGATGCACCTTGCCGCCGATGGTCCCTTCGAGCTTCACCTGCAGATCCTGCTGCATGTCCAGGCGCGGGAAGAGGCTCTGCCCGCGTCCCTGCTCCTGGCGGATGAAGGGGCTGACGCGCCGCGACTCGCCTGCGAAGGAGATGCTCTCGCGGCCGGTCACCTTGATCGTCGTTTCGCGGTTTCCGACGATCGCCGAGAGCGGTCCGGGAAGCGAGCGGGCGATCGTCATCTCGATGCCCGGCGCGTCGTCCCCCCTGCCGCGCGCCTGCAGCCCCCGCCGGCGCGCCTGCGCGAAGAGCTCGGCGCGTGCCTGGCGCAGCATCCGCTCCTGGTGCACCTCGCGGGGCAGGGCGTGGATCTCCAGAGAGGGATCCCGGAAGGGGCGTGGATCGTAGACATAGTAGGCGCCCTCGTAGAGGTAGTACTCTGGCTCCTCCGGCAGGAAGCCCGGCCCCTCGAGGGTGAACACCGTCTGCAGATCGGGGCTGTAGTGGATCTCCTCGCGGATGGTGTCCTGGTGCGGAGGGGTGGCGCGCCGGACGCTCAGGCTCGGGCTCACCCGGAGCAGCTCGCCGCGCTCGCTCCTGGCGCGGCGCTCCAGCATGTCCTGCAGATCCAGGCGTACCCCAGCGCCGGTGCCACCCGTGGCGGCCGGTACGGGTGCCGCCGCACACAGCCACGCCAGGAGAAACGACGGGAGAGACAGCGCGGCCCGTCGGATGACCCCACCGCAAGCCGGCGCCATGGCGGCACGTGTGGTTGGACGTTGCGTGCGACGTTCGCGCATGATCGTCTGGCCCCTCAACCGGTTGGCGGCGCGGCGACGGTCATGGAGCTGGGTGTGAGGAAGGAACCAGCCGCAGGGGGATGTCCCAGGAGAAGGACACCGGGGTCCACTTTGGAGGTCACCTGGGTCCGTGACTCCAGCCCGGCTCCGGATGCCGGCCACGGACGGACCTGCACCCCGCGTGTGAGCCCCGGGGGTTCCCGGCGGCGACGAGGCACGCCCCGTGCTGGCCGCCGCGGGCAAAGGGCTTGTCGCTCGCGAGGTCCCGTGTTACGGTTCGCAGCGCTTCCGGGCACCCCTCAAGCCCCATAATTGCAAAGAGTTACCGCGATGTGGATCCTCGATCGCTACATCCTGAAGAGCCACCTCGGACCGTTCGCGTTCGGCTTCTGCGTGACCACGGGTGTGCTGTTCACCGAGGTTCTGAAGAACTTCCTGGACGACTTCCTGGCGAAGGGCATCTCGCCGCTCACCATCGCCGAGGTGCTCACGCTGAGCCTCGGACATACACTTGCACTCTCCGTACCAATGGCTGTCCTGGTGGCGACGCTGCTGGCGTTCGGACAGCTGGCCCACGACAACGAGCTCACGGCGCTGAAGGCCTCGGGCATCAGCCTGTACCGCGTCATGGCCCCGGTGTTCATCGCCTCCTGTCTGGTCTGCGGCGGCATGTTGCTCTTCAACAACTACGTCCTTCCCGAGTCCAATCACCGCCTGGCAGGGCTCATCAGCGACATCGGCCGCAAGCGTCCGACGGTGAACATCGAGCCCGGAATCATCGTGGACGAATTCGAGGGCTACAGGCTCCTCATCGGCGACAAGAAGGAGGATTCGGACGAGATCCTCGATGTGAGGGTGTGGGTTCTGCGCTCGGGCCGCGAACCGGACATCCTGGTCGCGCCGCGCGGCAGTCTGCATTTCGAGAACGACGGCAACACGCTCTACATCGAGCTCTTCGACGGCGAGGAGCATTCCGTCCCCGATACCGGCGATCCGGACGAGGAGGCCGTGTACCGGGTGACGCGCTTCCAGGAAACCACGAAGATCATCGACGACATCGGTGACAAGCTGCAGCGCACCAATCGAAAATACCGCAGTGATCGCGAGATGAGCATCGGGATGATGCACCGCTCGATCGGCGACAAGCTCGAGCGCATCCGCAAGCTGCGCGAACGGGTGGACCGCCAGTCCCGCAAGCTCGTCGAGAGCAAGCTCGCGCTCGTCTCCCGGGACACGCGCGAGCAGTACTTCAGCACCCACCGTCCCCCACGCAAGCGCAAGCTCACCACGGGGTCGGAGGGCCGCCTGCGTGACACGGCGCGCATCGAGCGCGACGCCATCGAGAGCTACGAGCGCCAGATCCGCTCGCTGCGGGTGGAGATCCACAAGAAGTACTCGATTCCGGTGGCCTGCATCGTGTTCGTGCTGCTCGGGGCGCCGCTCGCCATCCGTTCGGGCCGCTCCGGCATGACGATGTCGATCGCCTTCAGCATTTCGTGCTTTCTGGTCTACTACCTCTTCCTGACCGGAGGAGAGAAGCTGGCCGACCGGCGGCTGCTGTCGCCGTTCCTCGCCATGTGGGCCGCGAACATCGCCTTCGGTGTCATGGGAGTGATCCTCACCTGGCGCTCGATGACCGAGATCTCCGTGATCAATTACAGGCGGCTCGATCCGCGAACCTGGTGGCCGCTCAACCGGCGGCGGGCGTCCTGACCATGCGACTCCACGAGCGATACGTCCTGGGTTTGTTTCTCAAGGTCCTTTTCTTCTGCACACTCTCCCTGGTGGTGATCTTTTTCCTCGTCGATCTGTTCGAGAAGATCGACGACTTCATCGATCATCAGGCCGCGCTCTGGAGCGTCACGCGCTTCTTCCTGTACAAGATCCCGGAGATCGTGCGGCTGACGATGCCGGTCGACGTGATGCTGGCGACAATCATCACGCTCGGCATCCTCGGTCGGAACAGCGAGATCGTGGCCTTCATCTCCAGCGGCGTCAGCATGCTGCGCCTGACCCGGCCGATCCTCCTGGTGGCGGCGTTGATGGTGGCGATCTCCGCGCTGCTCGCCGAGTACGTGGTTCCGCAGACCAACGAACGGATGATCCGCATCCGGCGCGTCGAGATCGAGAAGCGCGAACCCCAGGACGCGCGCGTGCGTCACGCCTTCGTCTACCGCGGCGAGGGCGACTACCTGTACTACGCGCGCACGTTCAACACCCGAAAGAAGATGCTCGCGGACGTGACCGTCTACCACTACCAGCACGGCCGGCTGCTGTCGCGCGTCGATGCCAGGACCGCGACGTGGCGGAACAACATGTGGGAATTCAACGACGGGCGCTTCTGGCTTTTCGCGGTCGACTCGACCGGGACGAGCGTCATCGAGCGGCTCGAGCCGTTCTACCGCCGCAAGATGCCCGAGCTGCTCGAGACGCCCGAGGACCTCGCGCGTCTCGAGCCCGAGCCGGACGCCATGAACTACCGCGAGCTCAAGGAATACGTCGAGAAGCTGCGTTCGGGGGGCGCCGAGGTGAACGACTACCTCGTGGATCTGCACACGAAGATCAGCTACCCCTTCACCAACCTGATCATGGCGGTGCTGGGGATCGGGCTCTCGGCGTCCAAGCGCAAGACCGGGCTGCTCACCGGAGTTGGTGCGACGCTGACCATCGCCTTCGCCTATCTGGCGCTCGCCGAGATGAGCGAGGCGCTCGGCAAGAACGAGACCATCTCACCCTTCTTCGCGGCCTGGCTCGGCCCGGCGCTCTTCGCGCTCGCGAGCATCGGGCTGTTCGGCCGCGTCAACCGCTGACCCGCCGGGCACGTGCCCGCGGCCGGGCGACGGGATGCTGCGGCGCGTCGTTCGCGACATCCCGCCGAGCCACCGCCCTCCCCGACCGGTGGGCTCTTCCCCCGTGCACGGGGAAATCCGCGCGCGAAGTTCTACAGCACGTCGGGCGGCACCACGGCCAGGAAGTGCTGCAGGATGCGCGACGTCGCCCCCCAGATGACGTCGTCGCCGCACCGGCACGAACGCAGGCGATAGGTGCGCCCGCGCCACGTGCGGACGTCGTCGAACCAGTTCGACGGATCGCGGAGGACGTCGAACGGCACGCGCAGAATGCGCTCCACCTCGACCGGGTGCGGGCGGAACGCGTGCCCCGCGTCCATGGCGGCGACGATCGGGGTCACCCGGAAGCCGGTCACGGTGACGAGATCGTCGAGCCGGCCGAGCACGCTCAGGTGACGCGGCTCGATCCCGAGCTCCTCGTGGGCCTCGCGCAGCGCGGTGGTCACCAGGTCCGGGTCGGCTGCATCGCGCATTCCCCCAGCCAGGGAGATTTGGCCTTTGTGGTGCGCGACCTGGTCGGTGCGCAGCGTGAGAATGACGTTGTAGCCGGGAACCCGCTCCAGCAGCACGGCGACAGCGGCGGGCACGGACTCCGCACCCGTCCCCCCGGCCACGTGTGCATCGAGGTCGCCGAGACACTCGGGGGTGCGGCTCGAGAGGATGCTCCGCAGGCGCGCCTCCACGTCGCCGAACGACGCACCGCGCGGTTGTGGATGCTCGCGGTCAGACACTGTTCTTCAGCTGCTCGACACGGTCGAGCCTCTCCCAGCTGAAGCCTTCGTCCTCGCGCCCGAAGTGACCGTAGGTCGCGGTCTTCCTGTAGACGGGCTGCAGGAGGTCCAGGGCCACGATCATGCCGCGCGGCGTCAGCTGAAAGTTGTCGCGCACCGCCTTCACGAGACGGTCCTCGTCCACCCTGGCCGTGCCGCACGTGTCCAGGAGAACGGAGACCGGATCGGCGACGCCGATGGCGTAGGCGAGCTGCACCTCGACTTCGTCGGCGAGACCCGCGCCGACGATGTTCTTGGCGATGTACCGCGCCGTGTAGCTGGCCGAACGGTCCACCTTGGACGGATCCTTGCCGCTGAACGCCCCGCCGCCATGGCGGCTCCAGCCGCCGTAGGTGTCGACGATGATCTTGCGGCCCGTCAGCCCGCAGTCCCCCTGCGGCCCGCCGGTCACGAAGCGCCCACTCGGATTGATGTGGTACTCGACCCCCGAGGCGTCGATGTCCTCGGTCGCCAGCACCGGCTTGGCCACCGTTTCGATCAGGTCGTCGCGGATGCGGCTGTGGCCGACCTCGGGGTCGTGCTGGGCGGAGATGACCACCGTCCTCACGCGCACCGGACGGCGCTGCTCGAACTCGATGGTGACCTGTGTCTTGCCGTCGGGACGCAGGTACGGGAGCGTGCCGTCCTTGCGCACCCGGCTCAGCTGCCGGGTCAACCCGTGCGCCAGGATGATCGGCAGTGGCATGAGGGAGCGCGTGTCCTTGCACGCGTAGCCGAACATCAGCCCCTGATCTCCGGCGCCTTCCCGATCGACCGCCTGCTTGATGTCCGGCGACTGCCGGCCCACCGCCGACATGACGGCGCAGGTCTCCGCATCGAAACCGTAGTCGGAGCAGGTGTAGCCGATGTCCCGGATCACCCCCCGCGCCAGATCGGGGATGTCCACTTGCGTCGCGCTGGTGATCTCGCCGGAGACGAGGGCCATGCCGGTGGTCACGAGGACCTCACACGCGACGCGACTGGTGGGGTCACCCGCCAGCATCGCATCGAGCACGGCATCCGAGATCTGGTCGGCGATCTTGTCGGGATGCCCCTCGGTAACCGATTCGGACGTGAACAGATGCGTCTCCGGCATGTCCTCTCCCTTTCAGACCTG
>JBHHXQ010000117.1:0-9458 GCA_046757105.1 Candidatus Krumholzibacteriia bacterium | reverse complement strand
GCCACCCGCGATCAGGAGCGGCCGCCGTGCGTCGCGGATGCGCGCCGCCGCAGCCTGGATCTCCTCCGGGCTGCAGCGCGGCCGGCCGATCCGGTACACCCGCTTGGCGAAGAAGCCCTCCGGATAGTCGTCGGCCTCTGCCTGCACGTCCTCCGGGAGACAGATCGTCACGGCGCCGGTCTCGGCGGGCGACGCCAGCACGCGCATGGCCTCCGGGAGCGCCTGCAGGATCTGCTCCGGACGCTGGATGCGATCCCAGTAGCGCGACACCGGCTTGAAACAGTCGTTCACGCTGACGTCCATGCTGTGCGGGTTCTCGAGCTGCTGCAGGACGGGCGCTGGAATGCGGTTGGCGAAGACGTCGCCGGGCAGAAGCAGCACCGGCAGCCGGTTGATGGTCGCCGTGGCCGCACCGGTGACCATGTTCGTGGCTCCGGGCCCCACCGAAGTCGTGCAGGCCAGCGTGCCCAGGCGGTTGCGCGCCTTGGCGAACGCGGTGGCCATGTGCACCATGCCCTGCTCGTTCTTGGGCTGGAAGAACGGCAGCCGCGTGCCGCCGTACTCCTCCAGAGCCTGTCCCAGCCCGGCGACGTTGCCGTGACCGAAGATGCCGGCGACGCCACAGATCAGCCGGTGCTCGACGCCGTCGCGCTCGACGTACTGCTGCTGGAGGAAATGCACGATGGCACCGGCCGTGCTCATGCGCCGCGTCTTCATGACCCGGGCTCCGATTCCATGCCCGAGCATCGTTCTTGCGCCGATTCGCTGTCCGTGGAGGCGCGCTTCGGGGGCCCCGATCGCCCGCCCGCCTGCAGTGTGCGGCCGGGCCACGGCTCGTGTGAGGGCTCCCAGGCGCTGGCGTCCTCGTCGAGAATCCATTGGTGATCCTCGCTGAACTCGAAACCGACGTACGGGTCGTTCTCCAGGTGACGCACGATCCAGAGGTAGTACATGCCGTAGCCGGGAGCCGCGACCTGGGCGTGGTCGTGCATGCCGGGGATCCTGAGCGTGTCGTACTGCCTGACCTTGTAGACGCGCTCGCCTACCTCACCGTGGCCGTAGCCTTGTGGCCGGGTGAATCGATAGTGGTAGATCTCCGGCTGCGCGTGATGGTGGGGTGGGTAGCTCGACCAGCGTCCCGGGTAGTTGATGACCTCGCCGATGACGATGTTGGCGGCGGGCCGCACATGGCGGTCGAAGATGAGACGAACGTTCCGCAGACAGGCGCCCTGCGCGAGCCCGAGCCCGCGGTACTCCGGCTCGATCTCGTGTGGCAGGAAGAGCCGGGCGGCGAAGCTGCGGGGGTTCGTGGCGCGCGCGACGGCCCACTCGACACGCGGGCTCTCGGCGTGGATGCGGACGCGCGTGTTCGGTCCCAGGTGGAGCGCCGAGGGAGGTTCATCGAAGAGCGAGGCTCTTGCGACGACTTCCTCCTGGCCGCCGAAGACGAGCGTGGCCCGGCCGTCGAGGAGCACCCAGACGCTCTCCTTGGCGTGGCACTCGTCGATGCTGGAACCACCCGGCTGGACGTGGATTCCGAAATCCATCCCGGTTTCCAGACCCCTCTCGCCCTCCTCGGTGATGGGCGTGTAGCCGTCCTGGAAACCGTCGCGGAAGCGCCTGATCAGCGCCCCGTCACGTGTCACGACCTCGTCACCCATGGCTCCACCCCTGGCCTGCACCGGCAGGACTTGCTCAGGCAGCAACCAGCCGCGCCGATGTGGCGTCGACGCCCACCGGCCTGGTGTGATCGAACGAAACCTTGGCCGCGTGCGCCAGCAGCACCGCCTGCAGGCCATCCTGGCCCGAGACCACCGGCCGGCGACCGTACCGGACGCAGTCGACGAAGTGCCGCATCTCGGCGACGTAGGACTCCTGGTAGCGCTCCAGGAAGAAGTGCAGCGGACGGTCGCGCTGCTGGCCGTCGCGGAACCAGAAATCGACGTTCGTGGGCGTGCGGTTGGGCACGCTGAGGCAGCCTTCCGAGCCGAACACCTCCAGCCGCTGGTCGTAGCCGTAGACCGCCCGCCGTGAGTTGTCGATGGCGCAGAGCGCGCCACTCGCGAAGCGCAACAGGATCACGGCGGTGTCGATGTCGCCCGCCGCTTCGATGGCCGGGTCGACGAGCGTACTGCCGGTGGCATAGACCTCGACGATCTCGTCCTGGAGGAGGAAACGCGCCATGTCGAGGTCGTGGATGCTCATGTCCATGAAGAGGCCGCCCGACACCTTGACGTAGTCGATCGGTGGCGGCTCCGGGTCCCGACTCGTGATGCGGATCACGTGCGGGACGCCGACGTCGCCACCCCGGACGCGGGCGGCCAGGCGGCTGAAGTCGGGGTCGAAGCGGCGGTTGAAGCCCACCTGGAAGCACACGGCCGCCTGCTCGACGGCGCCCAGGGCGGTCTGGATGCGGGTCAGATCGTGATCGATCGGCTTCTCACAGAAGATGTGTTTGCCGGCGGCGGCCGCGTCCTGAATGATCCGGGCGTGCGTGTCGGTCGAGGAGCAGATGAGGACCGCCTCGATGTCCGGACTCGCGAGGATGCGGCCGTAGTCGTCGACGGCCTTCGACGCGCCGCTGGCGGCCGCAGCCGCCTGCGCGCGCGGGAGCCGCGGGTCGGCGATCATCCCGACGCGGGCGTGCGGAATCCGGCGCGAGAGATTCTGCGCGTGCAGCATCCCGATACGCCCGGCACCGATCACACCCACGGCAAGATCGGCCCTCTTCGACTGATTCCTCGCCAATGCGGAACCGTCCACACACGGTGCGCCTGCCCGGCAGCCGCACCACCCGTCCGCCCTGCCGCCACTTCCGCGTGGCCCCATGGCATGCGAGAGTCTGCGGTGCGGAAAGCGTTCCAATTGCGAGCCCTACCTCGCGGTGGAGGTCGTGGGATGCCTGCCCAGGAAGGTCGTCTCGGGCAGTGCGGGGTCGCCGGTGGGCTACTCGGGCGGGGCTTCTCTGCGAACGATGGCGACGACGTTCGGAACGGGCCAGGCCACCCTGTTGTCGTCGTGCTGCAGGAAACCGGTTTCGAAGCTGCCGACGAACTCGTGCTCGTCATCGCCGGAACGAACGAACAGCTGCGCTTCGGGGCCGCCCTCCACGTACATCGCGTTGTAGAGGTCGATGGGCAGCTGCAGGAGGATGTCGATGAAGTCGTGTGTCGTGTACGGCGAACGGGCATGGATGAAAAGCAGCCGGCCCGACTCGTCCACGCCGATGGCGGCGGTGCTCCACTTCCTGGGTTGCGGGCTCCAGACGTTCCGGCCCTGGCAGGAGACCATCCGGATGCTCTGGACGAGCGTCGCGTATCGCTGGCGCAACGCATCGAAGCCCTGGCACCTGCGGTCGATGATCTGGACCGGCGGCAGGGAGTCGCAGTCGGCATCGAACGCGAGAACGGCGTTGTCCCGGGATAGATTCGGGTTGTTGACGTGACCGCGCGTGCGCATGAGCGAGACGCTGGTCCTGAAGTCGGGGTGGTACATGCTCGCGTTGATCGCGGCGACGAGGTCGTTGCGCCTGCACCACTCCCGGGCGGTGCACGGCTTGCCCTGCCCGGGCGCGGAGGCGTTCATCAAGCGCAGATCGAAACGTCCGGGGTCGATCCGCAGGACGCGGATCCGGGAGTCTCCGACACTCGATGGGACTGGAGCCGGGAAGACTCCCAGCTCCAGTCCGGGCTCGAGGATTCGCCATCCGGCCTCGGGAGCGGTTTCGGCAAGCCCTGCTTCGGGGAGCGCCGCGCTCACCAGGAGCAGCGCCCCCGCCACGCCCGCCAGGAGCACCCGACGCGCGGCGCGCGCCGCAGCCTCGCCGAGTGCGGATATCGTCTCGCTCACGCCACCTCTCAACCGGTCTCGGCAAGGACCCACCTGGCGCGCCGGCGGCGCGTGCAGGGGCCTATCGCAGGAGCACGAGCTTGCGTGACGCCGAGCGCTCCACACCCGCGGCGCTCGAGACGACGCGCACGATGTAGGTGCCGCTCGCGGCGCGCGTTCCCGTCGGGGTCCGGCCGTCCCACACGAACGGATGGAGACCCGCGGGGAGCACGGCCCCGGACGCTCTGCGCAGCACCGCGACACGCTTGCCGCGCACGTCGAACAGCTCGATCCCCACATGCGCCGCATGCTCGAGCTGCACGGTGAAGCTCACCTCGCCGCGCCCGCCGGGCCCACCGAGGATGCGCAGGCCATGGCGGTCCCCACCACCGCCCGCACCCGGCCCGACGTCGCTGGGCAGCGACTCGCGGAAGTCGGCGACGTGCGGCAGGTGATCCGAGACCGTCGTCACGTCAGCGGCCTGCAGGCCGTACTGCGACAGCTCCGAAGCGGACATCTCAGGCGTGTACACGCTGAAGTGATTCCCGGGCTCGAGAGCGCTGTCGTTGTAGATGATGAAGTCGAGCCGGCCGGGCGCGAAGCTCGAGAAGTCGTTGCGCCAGGTGTAGGCGAAGCGCGCCTCGGTCTGCCGCGAGACGACGTCGGCCAGCGCCGTGCCGTCCCAGTCGGGGTCGAAGTCGGGGCCGAAGGTGCCTTCGTCGATGATGTCGCCCGTGAGCAGCGTCGTCAGCTGCTGGGAGTCCCCGACCAGGTTGAGGTCCCCCGTGATCAGGAAGCCCGTGCCGCTGGGCACGTCGACGCTGCCGCCCGGCGTCATCGCGTCGCGGCAGAACGACATGATGTTGTCGGCCTCTCGCTGGCGGCCGGAGTCGTTCGTGCAGCAGGGCAGGTGCGCGTTCACCACCAGGAGGTCGCGGCCCAGCGCGGCCGTGGCGTCCAGGTGTACGGCGACGTTGCCGTCGAGGGACCAGCTGCCGAGGATCGGGAACCGACTGACGACCTTGCAGTCGAACGTCTCGGCGGCGTACCACGCCTCGCCCGCGCCGGAGGGCAGGAAGCTCTCGACCAGCGCGGCCGTCTCGGATGCGTTGTTGTCGTAGATCTCCTGGAAGCAGATGACGTCGGGATCGAGCGCCGAGAACACGCGGTCGGCGCTCGGCGTCACGCCGTTGTCCCAGCCGCCGCCGTTCTTCTCGAGGTCGCGCACGTTCCAGGTGACGGCGCGCACGTCGGAGACGTTGTCGCGCGCCAGCACCGTCGGGCTGGGAGGCCCGACCGCCGCCGCGTCGAACGTGTACGAGAGCGAGGGCCCGACGTCCGGGGCCTGGTCGCCGCCGCCCTCGTCGCGCAGGAGCACGCGTATCGTGTTGCCCGTGAACAGAAGATTGGAGCCGTCCGGCTTGACGTCGCGGCCGATGGCGATCTCGAACTCGGAGGACGTGACCGACGGCAGCTGGCGCAGCCGGACGTCGTCCTGCCGGAGGAACGTCGAGCCGCCGCCCCGGTAGAAGTCCCCACTGCGGTCGCCGAAACGCCACTCGAGCTCCGCGCCGATGCCGCTGATCGAGCGTCCCGTCGAGGCGTTCACGTCCGTGTCCATGTAGAGGACGATGTTGTTCGAGCCGTCCTGGATCCCCACCTCGGTCGTGACCTGGAAGCGGATGAACAGCCAGTCATCGTCGTTGGCGACGTCGACCTGGCGGAAGTCGATGCCGGTCCCGCCGCCGTCGCCGGCAGGATCCGTCAGCTCCACGGGACCGGCCCATTCGGCGAAGAAGCCGTCGAGGAAGACCGGCATCGATTCGGCCGGGACGGTGGCCGGACAGAGGGCGAGGGCGAGAGCCGCGGCGATCAGGAGCCGCGGTGCGAGCGCGCGGTGCAACATATCTGGCTCCCTGCACAGGTTCAGGAGTGTGCGAGTCGCCCAAGATGATACCGGTCACGGCGGCCGGATGGCCAGCCTGACGCGCCGCCGCCGATTCCGGCGGCCTCACCGGCGCCGCCGGGCGCGGTCCTCGTCAGCGGTTCTTCCACCGGGGCGGGCGCTTGTCGAGGAACGCCGCGATGCCCTCGCGGGCGTCCTCGGTCCGCATCAGCTCGCCGAGGTAGAGTTTCTCGAGCGCGCCCAGGCCATGCAGGAAGGGCTCGCGCATCGACTCTTGCGCTGCGCGCGTGGCGTAGTGCAGGGCGATCGCGCTGTGCGGAAGCAGGCTGGATTCGATCCAGGCCCGGGCCGCGTCCGCCGGGTCCTCCGCCACGCCATCGATGAGGTTGGCGTCCAGAGCCTCCTCGGCATCGAGGGTCCTTCCGGTGATGCAGAGCGCCTCGGCCATCGAGCGACCGACGCGCGGCGGCAGAATGAGCGAGCCGAGCGGCGGGAAGAGCGCGAGCCTCACCTCGGGCAGGCCGAACGTGGCATCGGGTGAGGCGAAGACCCAGTTGCAGAAGGCGGCCAGCTCCAGGCCGCCGCCCAGGCAGCGGCCGTTCACGACCGCCACCGTCGGGCGCGCCACCTCGAGCAGATCCCGGAAGAGATCGTGGAAGCGCGGCAGCGTCTTCTCGACCTCTCCGGGCCGATGCTCCCGGACGCTTGCCCCGTAGGAGAACTCGTCGCTGGCGCCCTCGAAGACCAGCGCCTTGACGTCGGGACCACGCCCTTCGTTCGCCAGAAGTGCGCGCAGGCCGTCGATCATCTCGAGGTCGAGGATGTTGCCGGGCGGTGCATCCAGCGTGATCCACAACACCTGCCCGTCGTGCTCCGTCGCCGCACGCACTTTTCGATGCTTCATGGTGCCTCCTGTTCGGGGAGCTGGATCGACAGACGCCCGCGACCTTGCATGCAACGTTTCGGGACACTTCCGACGGGCACGTCCTCGACTGCCCGCCGCCGGTGGGCTCATCTCCTCCTTGCCCGCGGGCGACCCGGATGCGAAGATAGCACTCCGCCCGGTCCGGATGGCGCCCCACCATCGACGTGTGAGGTCTGGAGGACATCGTGAAGACATTCATGGGCTTGCTGGTGATTCTGTGCGCTCTGTTCCCCACTCCCGCCAATGCGCTTCTGCTCGGCCCGGCGATCACGGTGGGAGCTGGCTCGAGCTTCCCCGTGGGGCCCGACAGCTTCAAAGACGAGTGGAACGGGGGGCTCGCGGTCACCGGCGCGCTGAAGCTCAAGCTGGTGCCGCTGCTGTCGCTGGGGATCGAGGTGGGCTACTACCGCCACGAGCACGACAACGACGCCTTCGCATCCACGTTTCCGAACGTCAGCATCGGCGGTCGCGATCTGTGGGTGATCCCCGTGAGCGCCGTCGGCGAGCTCACGCTCCTGGGCCGCGGCAGTACGAAGCCCTACCTGCGTGTGGGCGTGGGGATCTACAAGATCGGCACATCGGACTTCTCGGCCAGCGGCGCCGGCGCCGCGGATCTGATCCGCGACGTCCAGGCGAACGATCCGAGCGAGACCGCGGTGGGCACGCTCGTCGGCCTCGGCGTCCGCACGCCCATCGCCCTCGGCATCCACCTGTTCATCGACGCCACCTACCACGTCATCAACAGCGAGGACGGGGCGACGCAGTTCCTCCCCGTGCGGGCCGGAATCCAGTTCTAGAGCGACCGCGTGAACCTGGTCTTCGTCGCGAGGACGCTGTGCGACGGGCAGGCGAAGAGGCCTGTCGCGTCAGTTGACGGCGGGCGACGACGACACGGAATCGTCGAGATGGGGTGGGCTGGGATCCTCCATGAGGTGGCAGGCCACCTGGTGGCCGGTCTCCCATTCGCGCAGCGGGGGCTCCTCGGCGGCGCAGCGGTCGAAGGCGTGGGGGCAGCGCGTGCGGAAGCGACATCCGGAGGGCGGATTGAGCGGGCTCGGGACGTCTCCCTGCAGGACGACATGCCGGCGCTGGCGCTCGCGCACGGGATCCGGCACCGGCACGGCTGCAATCAGCGCCTGCGTGTACGGATGCAGCGGGCGCCCGGTGAGCCGTGCGGCGTCCGCCAGCTCGACGAGCCTGCCCAGGTACATCACGGCGATGCGGTTGCTGATGTGGCGCACGGCCGACAGGTCGTGCGCGATGAAGAGATACGTGAGACCGAGCCTCTCCTGCAGCTCCTGCATGAGGTTGATGATCTGCGCCTGGATGGAGACGTCGAGAGCGGAAATCGGCTCGTCGGCGATGATGAACTCGGGGTGCAGCGCGATGGCCCGCGCGATGCCGATGCGCTGGCGCTGGCCACCCGAGAACTCGTGCGGGAAGCGCCGCACGTGCGCCGGATCGAGGCCGACCAGCTCGAGCAGCTCCATGACGCGATCGCGCATCTCCGCGCCGCGCAGCAGCCGATGCACGCGCAGCGGCTCGGCGACGATCGACCCGACCGTCATGCGCGGGTTGAGCGACGCGTAGGGGTTCTGGAAGATCATCTGCATGCTGCGACGCAGCGGTCGCAGCTGCCGGCCGCCGAGCGCGGTGAGGTCCTGCCCCTTGAAGTGCACGTGGCCGCCCGTCGGGCGCTCGAGCTGCAGGATGGCGCGCCCGGTCGTCGACTTGCCGCAGCCGGACTCGCCCACCAGCCCCAGCGTCTCGCCGCGCAGGATCTCGAGATCGATGCCGTCCACGGCGCGCAGCACGGCCTCGGTGCGGCGCGAGAAGAGGCCGCCTCGGATCGGGAAGTGCACCTGGAGATCCTGAATGGACAGCAGCGCTTCGCTCACGGAACCTCGGAGTCCGGGGATTCTACGCGCTGGGCCTCGGACCGACGTGGCGTCCCCGCTCAGCCATGCCACCCACACACCGCTTCTCGTACACCGTCCACGGCTTTCTCGGAACACTTGCGCTCATGCCGGATCTCTCCGCCGCACGCAGCCTACTCGTTTCGACCCTGAACCTGATCCCACTCGGGCGAACCGTCCGGCCGCGCCGCGCCCTCCGCAGATGTCTCCGGCGGAGAGCCGTCCATGGATGATGCGACGTCCGGCCGCGGTGGCGCAGCCCGGCCCTCCGCAACGGGTGCGGATCCCCGCTCCGGAAGCTGCCCCTGCATTGCGGCAGCCAGAATCGACTTGAGCTCCGCGCGGAAGTCCTTGGACGTCAGCCAGTCCACGTACTTCGGGTCGGTGACGCACACCTCGCGGAGCGACTCGCCCCGGTGCTTGCCGAAATTGAAGTACACCTCGTCGCCCTGCCAGAGGAGCTTCCCTTCGCTATCGACGAAGTCGGCCTCGCGCGGGTTGCAGAGCTTGTGCAGGGCGCCGATCGAGTGCGGCAGGTCGTCGTAGCGCTCGAGCTGCCCGACCAGGACGCGGTAGGTCGCGAGCGCGTCGGCCTCGGCCGAGTGCGCATCCTCGAAGGGCTCACCGCAGTAGTAGTCGTGGGCCGCCGTGAGGGTGCGCGGCTCCTTGGCGTGGTAGATCGACTTGGCGTCGAGGATCCTGCGTCCCTCCATCGAGAACTCGACGTCGGCGCGCTCGAACTCGGTCCGCAGCATCGGCAGGTCGAACTGGAGGATCCCGAAACCCGCCAGATCGCATCCCTCCAGGTACTCCGCGAGGCTCCCGGCGATCTGCCGGAACTCCGGCTCGCGGGCCACGTCCTCGTCGGAGATCCCATGAATGG
>JBHHXQ010000116.1:0-9500 GCA_046757105.1 Candidatus Krumholzibacteriia bacterium | reverse complement strand
CCGAGCCGCAACGCGTCGCCGGCCTGGACGGCAACGCCCTGCGCTTCGACGGCGTGAACGACTACGTGGTGGTTCCGGATGCCCCGGCGTTGCGCTTCTCCGGCAGCTTCACGGTCGAGGCCTGGGTGCGCCGGCTGTCCACGGGAACCAACGATGCCATCCTGGGCAAGGACGGCAGCAGCGCCCGCAACTACCGCATGCGCATCAAGTCCACCGGCCACGTCGAGTTGTCGTGGAAGGACACCTCGCGCGGCAGCCGCTACACGACCAGCAATACCCTGATCCTGGACTCCGACTGGCACCACATCGCCTGCGTGCACGATCAGGCGGCCGGAGAGGATCGCATCTACATCGACGGCATGCTCGATCGCGTGCGTGCCGACCGCGCGGTTCCGCGGACGAGCGATCACGCGCTCCGGATCGGCGTGCGCCGCTCCAGCCGGCTGAAGGACTACTTCCACGGCGACATCGATCTCGTGCGCCTTTCGAACCGGGTAATGTACACGTCCGACTTCACACCGTCCGTTCCGTATCCGGGCCACACCCCGACACCGTACGTGCTCGTGACCTGGTCCAAGCCGGAATCCGGGGGCACGCCCGAGGGCTATCACGTGTACCGCAGCGCCAATGCTGCGCCGTTCGAGCGGCTCACCAGCACGCCCGTCGGGGGGCTCAACTATGGCGACACGGACGTCGTGGACGGCGTGCTCGCCTACCACGTCACGGCCGTCAACGGTGCCGGTGAGGAGGGGGCGCCGGGGGCGGCGGGGGGGGGGGTGGGCGGCGCGGGCCCGCCGCCGCCGCAGCCGCCCCCGGCGCCCCGGGTGGCGCTGGTGCACCACTACGAGCCGCCGCTCGGAGACGCCGTGTTCAACTTCGACGAGGGCACGGGTCCCGTGGTGCTGGACGCGTCCGGCAACTCGAACCAGGGCACCCTCGGCTCCTCGACCGCGGGGGACGCCGGCGAGCCCGCCCGGGTCCCGGGCGTCCGCGGCTCGGCGCTGCGGTTCGACGGTTCCGACGACCGGGTCGAGGTGCCGGATGCCCCGGCACTGCGCATGGGCGGGAGCTTCACGCTCGAGGCGTGGATCCACAGGGTGGACACCGGCGAGTACGGCGTGATGATCTCCAAGGAAGGCAGCTCGGCGCGTAACTACCGGTTCTCGATCCTGTCTTCCGGGCGTCTGGAGCTGTACTGGAAGAACACCTCCGGGAGCACGCAGAGGGTCCAGAGCACCGATGTGGTGCCTGCGGACACGTGGCACCACGTCGCCGCCGTTCACGACCAGCCCGCCCAGGAGAGCCGGGTCTATCTCGACGGCCGTCTGGTCGGCAGCGCCGCCACGTCCGGTCCGCCCGCCACCGGCAGCCAGCGCCTGCGCATCGGCGCCCGGCAGTCCTCCAGCTCGGTGAAGTACGCCTTCGCCGGCACGATGGACCTCGTGCGCATCACCGCGGCGGCCCTCTACGCGAGTGACTTCTCGCCGCCCGCGTCGTACGCGGGGCGCCGGTTCAAGGTCCACCGGGTCACCTGGGATGCCGCCGAGCCGGGCAGCGCGCAGATTGCCGGGTATCAGGTGTACCGGAGCATCCTGGACGGGGCCTGGGAGCGCCTCACCTCCGAGCCGGCGACGGAGATGGAACTGAACCCTCCCGAGTCCCTGCAGGTGAAGACGTGCTACCGGGTAGCGGCCGTGGATCTGCTCGAATACGAAAGTGACGCCTCCCTCGAGTCCTGTCTCTACTGGAAGCCGTACACCCTGAGTGGGCCGTTGAAGGCGGCACCCGGGGGGCTCGTGCTGCAGCTCCGGGTGGGACCGAACCCCTTCAATCCCAACACACGCATCTCCTTCCGGCTCGAGCTGGCGCAGCACGTGGAGGCCCACATCTACAGCGTGGCCGGCAGGCGCGTGCGGACGCTGGTCTCGGGGTCGCTGGCCGCCGGATCGCATCACTTCCTCTGGGACGGGCGCGACGCGCGCGGACGTCCTCTGGCCTCGGGCATCTACTTCATGCGCCTGCAGGCGTCGGGCGAAACGCAGACCCGCAAGCTCGTCCTCGCGAAGTAGGCGGGTCTCACCTCCCGTACGGCGGGCGCCTCCCCGGGGGCGCCCGCATTCCGTTTGCGTGCTAGACTCGGCGCCGGCCGTGCACGTCGAGGGGAGAACGTCCCTGCATGTCCCGCGGTGTGTTCCGCAAGGCCGGTGGCCGCAGACGTCAGGCGCCGCGACGCGGCTGGCGTGGGGATTGCGGCCGGGGGTGACGCGACGATGGCCTACAGCGACTACTGGAAGCGCAACTGGATCGTGACGTTCCGGAGAGTGTGGTCCGAGATGCTCCTGGACGACTGCTTCGGGGCCGCGGCCCAGCTCGCCTACTACTTCCTGCTGGCGTTCTTCCCGTTCGTCATCTTCCTGGTGGCGCTCGTCGGGTTTCTGCCCTTCGACGACGTCGTCCAGCGCACCATGGAGCTGCTGGCTCGCGTCATGCCGGCGCAGGCGCTCGAACTGGTGCGCAGCACGGTCGGGGTTCTCGAGCGGCGCAACAGCACGCTGCTGCCGCTCAGTGTGCTCGGGGCGTTGCTGGTGGCGTCGAACGGCATTCGTGCGGTCATGGTGACCTTGAACCGAGCCTACAGCGTGCGCGAGGGCCGCGCGCTCTGGCGGCGCACCATCCTGGCGATCGGTCTGACGCTGGCCCTGGTCGCGACCGTGATCGTCTCCGCGCTGCTGCTGTCGTTCTCGCACCGGGTCGGCGTGTGGGTCGCGGGAGCCGCGGGCCCGGGGCTGGCCGCCATGTGGCGCATCGCCAGCCAGGTGCTCGGTTTCGCCGTGCTCGTGTTCATCGTGGAGCTCATCTACCACCTCGCGCCCAACGTGCGGCGGCCCTGGCATTGGATCACGCCGGGATCCGTGCTCGCCGTGCTCGTCTGGTACCTCGGCGTCGAGATGTTCACGATGTACGCGTCACGGTTCGGGCGCTACGAGGTCATGTATGCCGGCCTCGGGGCCGTCGTGGTGTTTCTCCTCTGGCTCTACATCGCCGGGCTGGCGGTGCTCATGGGGGGCGAACTCAACGCGGAGCTCGAGCGCTCGGCGGGCATGATCGCTCCCGTCGCAGTTCCGGCGCCGGCGTCCGTGGATGCCGCCGGACACGACACCACGGTGCGCGAGACGCTTCCCGATCCACACCAGAGTCCGGCGGCTGCCGCTGCCGGGCCACGGGCGGCCCGCGCGGAGAGTCCGCCGGCGGCTCCCGGGAACCCGTCGCAGGCGTCCGGGAACCGGCCGCGGCCTCCTGGGTCGCGTGGCGGTCGCGGGGCGCCCGCCTCGTCGTAGCGCTGCAGACACGGCGGGCACGCCGGGAAGCCTCTGGCGTCCGGAGAAGCTTGCTGGATGGCGTGCCGGCGGCTATGATCTGCGCCCGGTGCGAGCGGACCCAGGACGGCTGGCTGCCCCAGCCTGGCGCTTCCAGACGATCTCGGCTTGCCCGCGAACGGTGCGCGCCCTCCAGGCCGCTTCGAGAGCTAACGAGTTCGGGCCTCGCGGGAGGCCCCCAACACGATCCCGAAGGAGGGGCAACGATGACACACGTCGTGACCGAGCGCTGCGTCGATTGCCGCTACGTGGACTGCGCGCGCGTCTGTCCGGTGGACTGCTTCTACGTGGTCCAGGAGCCTGCGATGCTCGTGGTCAATCCGGACGAGTGCATCGACTGCAAAGCCTGCATCCCGGAATGCCCCGTCCATGCGATCTGGCCGGACGACGAGCTGCCCGACGTGTACTCCGAATGGATGGAGAAGAACGAAGAGCTCGCGGCGCAGGGCGAGCAGATCAGCAGCGACACGGAACTGGAGAAGCTTCCCGCCGCCATCACGCTCGACCAGGTCCAGGAGCGCGAGCGCGAGCGCGGCTGGGAAGTCCCCGAACCCTCCGACGCTTGACCCGACGGGGCCAGGCCGCCGCGCGCGACGCTGGCCCCTTCTTGTCTCAGCCCCATTTCGAAGCGAAGCGCGTCAGCTCAGTCGCCGCCGGTGCCCATGGGCCGTCCGGCCCCCGGGTGGTCGACGTCACGCACACCACGTGACCCGCGCGCGTGGGGGGCGGGAACCGCGGAGGAATCGCGGTGGACCACGGTCGATGCCTCTCGCCAGGGTCGCCGGGGCGACGGCGCACGGGAGCATGTCGGGTGGTCCGCGTGTTCGTTCAGGCAGAGCGCTTCGGCGGCCGTTGTCGAGCATTCGGCTGTGGACGGCGGCTCGGATCCGGGGAGCTGCGAACCGAGGCAGCATCTGTTTGGCCGATCGACGCGGGCAGTGGTAGGCTAGCGGCCCGCAGACGAGACAACGAGGCAAGCCGGGCGCGAGCGCCGGGTTTCCGCTGTCGTTCGGGACGAGGTGCAGAGTGGAATCGAGGGCGCTGCAGACAGGAAACGGCTCGCGCAAGACGAGACGGGCGCGTTCCGGGACGAACGGCGCCAGGCAACGGGCGGTCGAGCGTGCGTCGCATGCGCGGCGCATCCGGATCGAGAACGTCGTGCCGCGGCTCGCTGGGGGGCGCTACGCCGTCAAACGCATCGTCGGCGACACCTTCGAGGTGGGTGCCGACGTCCTGCGGGACGGCCACGAGGTGCTCGGCGCCCGCATCTGCTATCGGGTCCCCGGGGAGCCGCGCTGGCGTTTCGCGCCGATGCGCAGCGATCCGCGGCGCGATCGCTGGACTGGCACCTTCCGTCTCCAGAACGGCGGCCGCTTCCTGTACACGGTCGAGGCCTGGGTCGATGTCTTCGCCACCTGGCAGCGAGACCTCGAGAAGCGTGTCGAGGCCGGGGCCGACGACCTGCGCCCGGAGCTCGAGGTCGGCCGCGAGCTGCTGCTGCAGGCCGCCTCGCGCGCCGCGGGGACGGATCGCGAGCTTCTCGAGGGCGCCGCCGCCGTCCTCCACGACGGCGCGACGGCGGCGCGTGAGGTGGCGCGCACCGTTCTGGATCGGCAGCTCTCGAAGCGCATGCGGATCTACGGCGAGCGGCGGGACGGGGTGCGCTTCGGGCCGCCGCTGTCGTGTGTCGTCGACCGCAAACGCGCGCGCTGCGCAGCGTGGTACGAGATGTTCCCGCGTTCACAGGGCCCCGAACCCGGCCGCCCGGGGACCTTCGCCGACGCCGAGCGCAGCCTGCAGCGGATCGCCGCGCTCGGCTTCGACGTCGTCTACCTGCCGCCCGTCCATCCCATCGGCCGCACGAACCGCAAGGGGCGCAACAACGGCCTGGCCGCGCAACCCGGGGATCCCGGCAGCCCCTGGGCCATCGGCAACGCAGAGGGCGGGCACACATCGGTCGATCCCGGTCTGGGCACGCTCGAGGACTTCGAGCACTTCGTGCAGACTGCGCGCACCTTCGGCATGGAGGTCGCCCTCGACTATGCGCTGCAGTGCTCGCCGGATCACCCATGGGTGCGCGAGCATCCGGAGTGGTTCTTCGTCCGCCCGGACGGTTCGATCCGCCACGCCGAGAACCCACCCAAGAAGTACGAGGACATCTTCCCGCTCGATCTGTGGTGCGAGAACCGCGCCGAACTCTGGCAGGCCTGCCTCGATGTCCTGCTCTTCTGGATCGCCCGCGGCGTTCGCACCTTCCGCGTCGACAACCCGCACACGAAACCGTTTCCCTTCTGGGAATGGCTGATCGGCACGGTCAAGCGCGAGCACCCCGACGTGATCCTGCTCTCGGAGGCCTTCACGCGCCCGATGCCGATGAAGACCCTGGCCAAGATCGGCTTCACGCAGTCGTACAGCTACTTCACGTGGCGCAACACCGCGCGAGAGCTGCGCGAGTACTTCCAGGAGCTCACGCAAACCGAGATGGCCGAGTACTTCCGGCCCAACCTGTTCACCAACACGCCGGATATCCTGAGCGCCTACCTGCAGGAGGGCGGAGGCGCGGCGTTCCGGGTGCGGCTTCTGCTGGCCGCCACCTTGTCGCCGCTCTACGGCATCTACAGCGGCTTCGAGCTGTGCGAGAACGTGCCGCTCGGGGCCGGGAGCGAGGAGTACCTGAACTCCGAGAAGTACGAGATCCGTTGGCGCGACTGGAACGCGCCCGGGAACATCAACGAGGACATCGCCAAGATCAACCGCATCCGTCGCGAGAACTGGGCCTTGCAGCTGTTCACGAACCTGCGTTTTCACGAGTCCGAGAACGAGCAGATCCTCTTCTACGAGAAATCGATCCCGGGCGGGAAAAACGATCTCTTCATCGCCGTGAACCTCGACCCGCATACGGCTCAGGAAGGCATGCTGCACGTCCCGATCGACAGGCTCGGGCTGGGTCCGAACGACGCGTACCCGGTCGAGGACCTGCTCACGGGGGTGCGCTACACGTGGCGCGGGGTGCGCAACTACGTCCGGCTGGATCCGAGCCGGCAGGTCGGCCACGTCTTGCGTGTGGTCCGGGAGCGGAAGTTGGGAGGGTGAGTGTGAAGCAGCATTCGCAATGGCACAAGGACTCGATCATCTACGAGCTGCACGTCAAGGCCTTCCGCGACAGCAATCGAGACGGCTTCGGGGACTTCCGTGGCCTGACCGAGAAGCTCGAGTACCTCGAGCGGCTCGGGATCAATTGTATCTGGCTGTTGCCCTTCTACCCTTCGCCGCGGCGCGACGACGGCTACGACATCGCCTACTACGAGGACATCCACGAAGATTTCGGTTCGCTGCGTGATTTCCGGCGCTTCGTGCGCGAGGCGCACCGGCGGGGCATCCGCGTCATCACCGAGCTCGTCGTCAACCACACCTCCGATCAGCACCCCTGGTTCCAGGCCGCCCGCAGGGCTCCGAGGGGGTCGTCGAAGTGGAACTTCTACGTGTGGAGCGACACGGACCAGAAGTACAAGGACGCGCGCGTCATCTTCGTGGACTCGGAAACCTCGAACTGGAGCTGGGATCCGCTCGCCAAATCGTACTACTGGCATCGCTTCTTCCATCACCAGCCCGATCTCAACTTCGACAACCCGTCCGTGCGCAGGGCGGTCATGAAGGTCATGCGTTTCTGGCTCGACATGGGTGTCGATGGGTTGCGGCTCGACGCGGTGCCGTACCTGGTGGAGCGTGAGGGGACCAGCTGCGAGAACCTCCCAGAGACGCACGCGATTCTCAAGCAGCTGCGCAGCGAGCTCGACCGCGACTACGAGGACAGGATCTTCATTGCCGAGGCCAATCAGTGGCCGGAGGACGTGCGGTCCTACTTCGCAGACGGCGACGAGTGCCACATGGCCTTTCACTTTCCGGTCATGCCGCGCATCTTCATGGCAATCAGCCAGGAGGACCGCCATCCGGTCGTCGAGATCCTCGAGCAGACACCCGCCATCCCGGACAACTGCCAGTGGGCGCTCTTCCTGCGCAACCACGACGAGCTCACCCTCGAGATGGTGACGGACGAAGAGCGCGACTACATGTACGGCGAGTACGCCAGGGACCCGCAGATGCGGCTGAACGTCGGCATCCGCCGCCGGCTGATGCCGCTCCTCGACGGCAGCCGGAAGCAGTACGAGCTCCTGCACGCGCTACTCTTTTCGCTCAAGGGGACGCCCGTCATCTACTACGGCGACGAGCTCGGCATGGGTGACAACATCTACCTCGGCGATCGCGACGGCGTGCGCACCCCGATGCAATGGACTGGAGACCGCAACGCGGGCTTCTCCGAAGCCGACACGGCGCGTCTCTACAGCCAGGTGATCACCGATCCGGTCTACGGCAACCAGGCGGTCAACGTCGAGGCGCAGGAGCGCACGAGCACCTCGCTGCTCTCGTGGATGCAGAGCCTGATCCGCGTGCGCAAGCAGAGCAAGGCCTTCGGGCGCGGCTCGATTCGCATCCTCAAGCCCGCGAACCGCAAGGTCCTGGTCTACCTGCGCGAGTACCAGGAGGACACGCTCCTCATCGTGAACAACCTGTCGCGACAGGCGCAGGCGGTGGAGATCGATCTCCAGGAGTTCGACGGGCGGGTGCCGATCGAGCTCTTCGGCAACAGTCCGTTCCCGCGCATCGGCGAGCTGCCGTACCTGCTCACCCTGGGGCCGTACGGTTTCTACTGGTTCCGGCTGGCTCGCCAGGGCGAGGAGAGAGCGTTGCCGGCGCTGGCGCCGCAGCGCGGCCTGCGCGAGAGCCCCCCGGTCCTGCATCTGGAGGCGGAGTACGTCGACGCCCTGTCCGAGGAGGCGTTGCGGAGCCTCGGCGATTCTGCTCTCATCCGTTTCCTTCTGGAGCAGCGCTGGTGCGGCAGCAAGGGACACGCGTTGGAGTCGGTGCGCGTGTGCGACGTCGTCCCCGTCGAGCTCGAGAGCGGCGCGGCGGCGCTGGTGCGGCTCGAGGCCCAGCTCGGGACCGCGCCGCCGGAGTCCTACTACGTCCCGCTGGTGGCGCGGCCGGCCGACGTGGGCGACAGCGACAAGATGCCGCGCACCGTGCTGGCCCGCGTGGACTGCAACGGCACGAGCGGCATCGTCTTCGACGCGACCGAGGACCCCGGCTTCCGCGCGCGCCTGCTCGAGGCCTTTCGCGAGAGCGCGTCCTTCGAGGCGCACGGCGTGCGCTGGGTGCTGTCGGCGCTCGGCGACGCCGGGCTCGATCTGCCCGCGGACGTCGAGTCGCGGCTCGTGGCCACGGAGCAGACCAACACCTCGATCGTGTACGGCGACCAGGTCATCCTCAAGCTGTACCGCAGGCTCGATCCGGGTCCGAACCCGGAGGTGGAGATCCTCGACTTCCTCACCCGCAAAGCGAAATTCCGGCATGTCCCGCCTCTGCTCGCCACCATCCGGCTCGAGCACGACGGCGAAACGTTCGCAGCCGGAGTGCTGCAGCGGTTCGTCCCGAACACCGGCGACTGCTGGCGGGAGGCGCGCCAGAAGCTCGAGGAGTACCTGAAGGCGCCGGTCGCGACCGGCGCTGCGAACACGTTCGCGCGCGACGCGACACGCCTCGGGCGTCTGACGCGCGAGCTGCACCAGGCCCTCTGTTCCGACGACCAGGATCCGACCTTCGCCCCGCGGCCGGTGAGCCACGAGGATCTGGAACACTGGGGCAAGCAGGTGCGCCGTCTGGTGACGAAGACGCTGCATCTGCTCAACGGCAGCTGTGACGACGGCGCCCTGCCCGCGGAGCTGTATCGTGATGCACGCGCCCTCATCGGGCGTGGCGCCAAGGCGATCGACCGTATCGACCACCTGGTGGCCACGTTCGGGGAGCACCTCGGGCTGCGGATGCGCGTGCACGGAGACTTCCACCTCGGCCAGGTCCTGCGGATGCACGACAACGGTTTTGCGATCATCGATTTCGAGGGCGAGCCGGCGCGTCCCCTCGAGGAACGCCGACAGCTGCACAGCCCGCTGCGTGACGTCGCCAGCATGCTGCGCTCCTTCGCCTATGCCTCCGCCACGGTCATCGGTGGGATCGGCGATGCGATCACACGCAATCTCAAGGAGACCCGCGCCGCGCAGTGGGAGC
>JBHHXQ010000115.1:0-9569 GCA_046757105.1 Candidatus Krumholzibacteriia bacterium | reverse complement strand
CGGCCGCGTCCGGATCGGCAGCGCGCGCGTGCCGGATCACCTCGAGCCCGTGCTCCTGCCGCGCCGGCTCGCCGCGCCCGCGTGGCAGCTCCATGTCGATGATCACCAGGTCGAAACCGTGCGCCTTGAGCAGCGCGCTCGCATCGGCCACCGTGGCGGCCTGCTGCGTCGCGTGCCCGAGCTTCTCCAGCGTCATCAACATGGCGTCGCGGTGCGCGCGGTTGTCGTCGACCACGAGTGTCTGGATGCGCCTTTCAGTGTTGATCATCGATCCCGAACCTCCCCGCCGTGCTGCTGCACGGGAAGTGTCACCGTGAATCGGGTACCGCCCTCCTCGTCGCACTCGAACGACACATGCCCCCCGTGGCTCTCGACGATCTTCTTGACGATCGGCAGCCCGAGCCCGGTGCCGATGTCCGGCTTGGTGGTGAAAAACAGCGAGAAGACCTGGTCGCGAATGTCGGGCGCAATCCCGGGACCGTTGTCCTCGACGTGGACGCAGCAGGAGCCGCCGTGCATCCCGTTTCCGGAGCTCGTGTGCTCCATCGCGATCGACACGCGACCTCCCTCGGGAGCCGCCTCGATCGCGTTGTTGATCAGATTCTGGAAGGCCTCGCGAAGCTGGCGCCGGTCCACCGTGATCGGCTGCAGCTGCCGGTCGCAGTCCAGGACCACCCGGATGTGCTTCTCCCCCAGCTTGCGGCTCGAGTACGCCAGCGCCTCCTCGAGGAGCTCCTTGAGGTCGCACTCCGAGAGCTCGAGCTGCGAATCACCGCCGTACTGGCGCAGCTCCTCGATCTTGCGGTACAGGCTCTCGATCTCATGGATCATGGACTCGATGGCGCGCGCGCCGGTGCCGGTGGGCGGAATCTCGTCGCGCACGTTCTCCACGTACAGCCTCAAGCCGCCCAGCGAGTTGCGGACCTCGTGCCCGAGCTTGGCGGCGATCTCCCCCATCGCGGCCAGCCGCGCCCGGCGCTCGTCCTCCTGGGCGCGCTGCACGTCCGCGGTCACGTCGTCGAAGGTGAGAACGAAGCACGGCAGATTGCCATGCTCCGCAGACGTCAGAAGCTCCGGGGCCACCAGCGCAATCTCGAGGTCCATCACTCTCTCGCTGCCGCCCTGCCTCGCGGGCACCGCCACGCGCGAGCTCATCGGCAGTCGGCAGCTCACACTCTGCCCCTTCTCGGTGGCGCTGGCGGCCGCCATCGCTTGACCCACCAGCTCGAGCATCGCCGGGCTGACGGCGAACAGCTCGCGGACGTGGCGTCCGTGCATCGACTCGCCGGGCAGCCCGAGGAGCTCGGCGGCGCGCGGATTGTGCCGCACGACCAGGCCGTGGCGTCCGGCCACGATGAGCCCGCCGGCGATGTTCATCAGAATGAGGTCATCGAAACGCCGCAGCAGGCGCAGCTCGTCCAGCAGGCGACGCGCGCGCGAGCGGTATCCGTACACCGGGAAGACCGCAACGCCACACATGAGAGCCGTGATGGGGAGCACGAAACCCAGCCACACGTTCGCCCACAGGAACGCCACCTTCGCGGCGACGAAGTACAGCGCCACGAGCCCGAAGCCGAAGAGAACGCTGCGCCACGAAGGCAGCCGCACCATCGCCAGGGAACCCAGGAACAGCAGCGCCCAGGTGATGAAGTACTGCGCCACCTGGCCGACGCGGATGATGTAGCGACCGGTGAGGATCGTCTCCAGCGCCTCGGCGGCCACCTCCACGTCGGGGGCTCGCCCCATGAGAGGGATGTTCTCGAACGCGGCGACGCCGCGCGCGCTCGTGCCCAGGAGAACGATGCGCTCGTCGGGCGACAGGCGCCGCCGCGCGGATGCGTCGTCCCCGGGCGACTCGACGTTCCCGGCAGCTGCTTGGACCAGGTCGAGAAGAGGGATCGTGGCGTCCGCGGTACGCTCTCGGTAGTTGACGATGACGCGTCCCCTGGAATCGATCGGGATGCGACGCACGCTGCGCCCCTGCCGGCGCAGCTCGACGGACCGGCCGAGCTCCACACGGGTGGCGTCGATGTCGGCGCCGTCGTGGGCACAGATCGCCTGCAGGACGAACGACGGATACAGCCGGCCGCCGCGGGCGCTGACGAGCGGAACCTTCCGCACCACCCCGTCGTGATCGCCGCCGAACTCCATCTCGCCGAGACGCAGGGCCGCCGGCAGCCGCGCCGGCTGGCCGGCGGCCCCGGATACTCGAGCGCTCTGCCGCCGCGGCCGGTTCAGCCAGGCCATCTCCGGAAGCGGTGGGACCTGCAGTGCCGGGAGCTTCGAGTCGAGACCGGCGATCTGAGCGCGCAGCTGCAGCCCCACGGCGGCCACGGCGGGAGACGGCGACCCGCCCCGGGCGCCCGCCCAGGGCAGCAGGGCGCGCTCGAGCATCGGTGTGGCGACCGAGTGCCAGCTGGGGAGTTCGAGGCCGAAGGTACCGGCCCGCCGCGCTGCCGCGGCCAGCCGCTCGAGCGCCGTGTCGCAGCGTGCGGCCGCCGCGCCGCCCTGCACCCTGGCGTCCAGCGCGCCGTCGTCGAGCACGACGGTCTGTACGCTCGTTCTCGGCACCGGGTCGTGGAACAGCTCGCGCACCCACATGCGGACGTCGACCGTCTTGAACTCGAAGACCTCGAGCGCACCCCAGGGAACCAGCGTGATGGCCGCAAGCAGGCCCGATGCGACGAGACAGAAGAGACATCGGCGGGGTTGGCTCACGTCGGCTCCCAGACGTCCGCACCCGCAGGGACGAAGACGGTACGGCGTAAACCGCGGCCGTACCCTGGAGGGTCCGAGTGGAAAACACCGAGCCCCCGCAGCCGAGCCCGGGGTCTCGGTCGAGACATACTAACGACCTGCCACAGGGACTTCCAAACGCAACGGTCATACCAACACGGGATCGAGCCGGCCCCCCCGTGTCAGCCGTGCAACTCCCCGTCGTGGGCGTGGTTGCGCGCCCGGGCCCGGCCGCGCCGCGGCCCCGGCGGGGTGGCCGGGCCGCGAACGTATCAGAGTCATACACTTTCCTGGACTCTTTGGATACGCCGCGCCGGCGCGATCCGGCGCCGTCCCCACCCGACGGCACCAGCGCAGAAGCCGCTCAACTGCCCCTCTTTCAAGCTCCTGGGAGAAGACCTTCGAGGAACGCCCAAGACCCGTGTCCGACCCGGCGATGAGGCACGAAGCATGCGACGCCTGACGAACAGATGGCGTGCAGATCGAGGAGCCGCGTGGCTTCTGGAAGCGAAGCTTCGATCCGGGACGCGATCACGAATGCAGGCTGGCAAGACACGCGGCTCCTCTTCGGGCTCACGGATGGAGCGCTCGAAGCACCCGCGTCGGTGAGTCCCGGATGCCGGACGCGACGAGGTCGAGATTCTCCGCCGTTGTGCGCCCCTCTTCCCGGCGCGGCATTCGACCACGTTCAATGCCTGTGGGGGGAGTGGTTCGGTGCACCGCTCGAGGTCCAGGGGCGCCAACGGCTTCGTTCCGTCGAACCGCTGTTTCCACGCGAGCACGGCGGTCGAGCGCCGCCTCACCTGTTTCTGAACTGCAGGTCAGCCTCTCACCCGCGCCGGGCCTTCCCACCTCCGAGAGCTTCGCGTAACATGTCGTCTCGATCCGACCAGATCCCGGAAGACACCCGGAAGAAGAGAGGCGCATGCATCCGTTCCGCACGAGCCTTCGCTGCCGCCACCGACACGACGTTCCAGAACACACGCTCCTCGCTCTCGTGGTCTGTGCCGCAGCCGCGGCAGCGGGCTGTGGCGGACCGAGGAAGGACACGAGACCGCAGCCGAGCCTGGAGCACATGGTCTTCGTGCCCGCCGGCGAGTTCACCATGGGTCGCGACCACGAGGACAGCGACGAGTCCCCCGTGCGGCGCGTGTGGCTCGACGCCTTCTACATCGACAGGACCGAAGTGACGAACGCGCAGTTCAAGGCCTTCTGCGATGCGACAGGCCGCCTCTACACGAACAACCCGCATTGGGACGACGACTACTTTCTGGGCAAGCCCGACTACCCCGTCATCAACATCACGTACGATCAGGCTCGGGCCTACTGCGCATGGGCCAACAAGCGCCTGCCGACCGAAGCCGAGTGGGAGAAGGCCGCCCGCGGCACCGAAGGCCAGCTCTATCCCTGGGGAAACGAGTGGACCGAGCAGGTCGCCAATCTGTGGGGCGACCAGGGCGAGCAAGACCACTTCCGGCGCACCGCACCCGTCGGCAGCTTTCCCGCCGGTGCCAGCCCCTACGGAGCTGTCGACATGGTGGGCAACGTCTGGGAGTGGTGCGCGGACTGGTTCGACGAGGACTACTACTCGAGGGCCCCGAACCGCAATCCGCCCGGCCCCGCGGAACCCACCCCGTGGAGGGTCGTGCGCGGCGGCGGCTTCTCCAGCCCGCTGCGCCCGACCGGTGACACCGTCGTCTCGAACCGCAGCAAGAACCACCCGATGCAGCCGATCCACCACCTCGGCTGCCGCTGCGCCTGGAGCCCCGCGGATGCGTCCCGCCCGGAACGCTAGTCCTCCCGCAGCCGCCCCTTCATCAATAGCGCGTAGATCGCGAAGCTGAGCCCGAAGGTGACGAACCAGGCGTACGTGTAGATCGAGTCGAAGAAGTCGGGATCGGCAACCACCCCTCCCGGCGTGGAGGCGGCGCGCAGAAACCCGGGGACGACGGGAAGGACCGCGAGAACGAGAGCGGCGACGGCGCGACCGTTGATCCCTCCGGCACCGTAGCCGTAGCGCCCCGCCGGGTCGTACAGCTCGCGCAGCGCCAGCCTCTGCCGGCGCAGGACCCAATAGTCACAGATGAGAATGCCGGCCAGCGCCCCCATGAGGCTCGAGTAGCCGATGAGCCAGGTGAAGATGTAGTCGCCGGCGCTCTGCATGATACGCCACGGCATCATGACCACCCCGAGCAACGCGGTGATCAGGCTGCCGGTGAGGAACGAGATGCGCCGGGGGCTCAGGTTCGAGAAGCCCGTCGCCGGCGCCACGACGTTGGCAGCCATGTTCGTCGTCACTTGTGCCACCATGACGATGAGCATCGCGAAGAAGATCACCGCCGGCCTCCCGAAGCGCGACACCAGCTCGACCGGATCCCACACCGGCTTCCCGTAGACGACCACGGTGGCGCTCGTCACGATGGCGCCGATGAACGAGAACGTGAACATCGTCGTCGGCAGCCCCAGCGCCTGGCCGAGCATCTGCTCGCGCTGGCTGCGCGCGTAGCGCGTGAAGTCGGGGATGTTGAGCGACAGCGTGGCCCAGTAGCCGACGTTGGCCGTGAGCCCGGGCCAGAAGATGCGCCAGAAGGAGGTCTGGCCGGCCTCGGCGCCGCGCAGCCGGTCCGCCCCCGAAACGATGCCGCTCCAACCGCCGGCGGTCCGGAAGGCCCACAACAGCAGCAGCCCCCCGCCCCGGAGCAGAAGCGGCGCGCCGAACGACTCCAGGACCTTGATCCCTTGCATGCCGCGCACGAGGATGACGACCTGGATCCCCCAGAACGCGAAGAACGCGATCCAGTTGTGCGCGCCGACCGACACCCATCCGGACCAGATGACTCCGATGATGGTGTCGAGTGCGTTGCCGCCGATCCAGGTCTGGATGCCGAACCACCCGCACGCGACGAGGGAGCGCAGGAGCCCGGGGATGTGCGCGCCGCGGGTCCCGAAGCTGGCCCGGCACAGCACCGGGAACGAGACCCCGTACTTCGTGCCTGCGTGCGCGTTCAGGACCATCGGGATCAGCACGATGACGTTGCCCAGGAGGATCGTCAGCAGTGCCTGCCACCAGGCCATGCCCTGCTCGATGAGGCCGGCGGCCAGCAGGTAGGTCGAGATCACCACGCTCATGCCGACCCAGAGGGCGGCGATGTTGTAGACCGACCAGGTGCGCTGCGCGATGGTGGTGGGGGCGAGGTCGGCGTTCCAGAGCGGGCTGTGCGAGAGATCTTCGCCCAGCTCGACGAAGCCGTGGGACGCTCTCCTGGAATCCGCAGATGCCATGCAGGACCTCCCCGACCCCTCGCGCTGGAGTCGACCGGGTGGGGCCGGGCGCCCGGCAGCGGAAACGCGATGGCGCCGGCGACACCACGACGGCGCGGGAGTGTAGGCGAAGCCGGCCAGCCAGGAAAGCAGGAGGTTCTCCACGAATCTCCGCAGGCTCGGTGCCCCGCAGGAGACCTCGGCGCCCTGCTGGACGCGGCAGGAGCCGGGACCCGGCTAGACGTCGGCTAGACGAGGCCGAGCTGGCGCAGCCCCTCGTACACGACGATCCCCGTCGCGACCGCCAGGTTCAGGCTGCGCGCCTCGTTCCACATCGGGATCCTGAAGCAGCTTTCCGGATGACGCTGCAGGAGATCGGGATCCAGACCGCGCGTCTCCTTGCCGAACACCAGGAGGTCGCCCCTGCGGAAGGGGATCTCGGTGTAGGCGCGCGGGGCGTGCGTCGACAGCAGGTGGAAGCGGCTCCCGGGGAGCTCCGCGAGCAGCGCTGCGAACGAGTCGTGGTGGTGGATGTCGGCGTGCGGCCAGTAGTCGAGACCGGCTCGCCGCACCGCGGCCGCGTCGACGCTGAAGCCCAGCGGCTCGACGAGGTGCAGCGGACACCCGGTCGCCATGGCCAGGCGGCCGATCGTGCCCGTGTTGCCGGGAATCTCCGGCTCGACGAGCACGATGCGCAGCGGCGGGTTCGCACAGCCTGGCACGCCTGAGCGGCAGCGCAAGCGTTCTCCCCTTCTCCACCGGCGGGCGCCCCACGCCCGGCGGGCCCGGTCCGTGTCCCCAGCCAGCATAGCCGATCGGGGCTTTCCTGCTCCGAGCGCCCTGCGATATACTTACCACACCCCCTCGAGTCGCCCTGGACGGCCCCGAATCGTGGCCCATCGTGCCTGCATGGGGATCTGCGCATGGCCATGCGGGACCATGGGCGCCGAGGGCGGACCCGAGGGAGGTCCCGGATGCGCCGCGGAACCGATCCACAGGGTCGGGTGCCATACACTTCTTGGGGAGAACAGCATGAAACTCCGCGTCATCGTCACACTGCTGACCGTGGCCGTCGCCGCCGGCTCGGCCTCCGGGCAGTCGATCGGTCTCTTCTCCGATCCCGGCTGTGCCTCGTGTAACCTCGCCACGACACCGGGAATCCCGGCCACGCTGTGGATCGGCATGGCCACGGGTGGTTCGGTTTCGGGCATCAAGGGCGCCGAATTCCGGGTCGACGGCCTGCCGGCCGGCTGGCTGACCATTTCGACGCCCAACCCTGCCGCGAACCTGGCGCTTGGCGATCCCTTTGCCGGCGGGTGCAACATCGCCTTCCCGGAGTGCCAGGTCGGTGCGTGCATCAATCTCTACACGGTGACGGTCATCCCATTCTCCAGCGATGTGGACGTCGTGTGTGTCGTGGACAAGCACAGCTCACCGTCCAACCCGAACTTCCTGTGCGCACTGGTGAACCTCTGCGACGCCCCCCTCTTCACGAAGGTCTGCGTCGGAGCGGGCTCAATGTTCATCAACTCGCAGGCGGACTGCACCGTGGCTGTCGAGGAGACCACTTGGAGCAGTGTCAAGAGTCTCTACGCCAACTGAGAAGCCCGGAGGATCCTTTTCCGGAACCCCGGACCGAGCCCCCCGGGCGCGGCGGAGCGCTGCGCTTGTCGGGGGCGCGCCGGTCCGGCCTGGCCGACTCGGAGGGCCCGCGGCGCGGGCCCGGCCCGGCCGACTCGGAAACGTCCGCGGCGCGGGTCCGGCCTGGCCGACCCCGGAGGCCCGCGGCGCGTACCTGGCCTGGCGGCCCGAAAGGCCCGCGGCGCGTACTCGGCCTGGCTGCTCGGAGAGCCGGGCAGGCGTGCCGGGGGCCGAAAACGCGGGGTTCGCCCCACTCGGGGCTTCCCATGCGCCGGCCCTTTGGGATATACTGCGATATCCCTTTGAGCCGCCATGGACGGTCCCCGAGCAGCATGTACGACGGTGGTTGACGCGACGCGTGGGAGGATTGCGCTGCCATGTGGCCGATTCGCTTCGGGGTCCATCACCGTTTCGGAGGGGGAGGTTCGGGCAACCGCCACTGCGGGGGAATCGATATGACAGGGTCGGCTGACAGCTCACCACTCTTGGAGGACATCACATGAAGCTCCGCGTTATCGCCACGCTCCTCACCCTGGCCCTTTTCGCGGGCTCGGCATCGGGGCAATCGATCGGCATCTTTGCGGACCCGCTGAGTGGTTCGTGTAACCTGACCTGGGATGTCGGACTGCCTGGGACGGTGTTCATCAATGCGATCCTCGGCGGAGCCGTGACGGGCATCAGGGGTGCCGAGTTCAGGATCGACGGTGCGCCCCAATCCGGCACCGAGGCTCTCTACATCAATACGCCCAACCCGCTAGCGACGATTGCGCTCGGGGATCCCTGGGGCCTGCCTGGTGCGAGCATCTCGTTCGGGACGTGCCAGACGGGTGGCTCCGTCAATCTCTACACCGTGACGGTCATCCTTCTGAACCCGATTCCGGCGACGGACGCGACCATCTCGGTGGTCCCGCGGAACCCCCCGACCAACCCGGAATTCAACTGCTCGCTGCTCAACCTGTGCGACGACCCAGCCTTCACGGCTGTCTGCGTCCCCGGTGGCCAGGCGTTCATCAACTCGATCCGAGACTGCACGGTCGCCGTCGAGGAGACCACCTGGAGCGGCGTCAAGAGCCTGTACGCCAACTGATCGATAATCGGAGGCTTTTTTCCCTCTGGTCCTCGAAGGCCCCGCCCCGGCGGGGCCTTCCTCTTGGCCGCAGCCCCTCCGGCGCGTCGAACATCGCTGCTCGACGCACGTGTCCCGGCAGAGATCTCGAAGCCCGATGAAACGAGGGCCCCGCAGAGGCGGGACCCTCGATGGGAGGTGACCGGGAGCGGCGATCCGCTCACTCACGGCCCAGGAGGCTCTTGAACTCCTCGGTCAGGATCGGCACCACCTCGAACAGATCGCCGACGATCCCGAAGTCCGCGCTCTGGAAGATGGGCGCGTTGGGGTCCTTGTTGATCGCCACGATCACCTTCGAGGTGCGCATCCCGACCAGGTGCTGGATGGCTCCGGAGATGCCACAGGCGATGTAGAGCGACGGGTTGACCACCTTGCCGGTCTGGCCGACCTGGCGGCTGTGCGGCTGGTAGCCTGCGTCCACGGCGGCCCGCGAGGCCCCCACGGCCGCGCCCAGGACGTCGGCCAGGTCCTCCATGATCTTGAAGTTCTCGGCGGATTTCAGGGAGCGCCCACCGCAAACCACGACGTCGGCCTCGGTGAGCTCCACATGGCCTCCGGAGCTGGCGGCGAACTCCTTCACCACCGCGCGCGGCTGCCTCTCGACCGCGTAGGCCAGCTTCTCGACCTGCCCGCTCGAGCCGTTGTCGCCGGCCGCCGGATACGTGTGCGGGCGCACGGTCGCCACCTGCACCGGCTTGCCCTGCAGCACGAACTCGGCGTTCACCTTGCCGGTGAAGACCGGATGCACGACGCGCAAGTAGCCGTCATCTCCGATGTCCATCTGCACGACGTCCGTGACCAGGGC
>JBHHXQ010000114.1:0-9627 GCA_046757105.1 Candidatus Krumholzibacteriia bacterium | reverse complement strand
TCATGGTCGGATCTGTGATGCGGACGGGGTTCACCTGCCGTTCCACGGCCCTCGCAGGAACACCTGCAGCAAGCGCCACGGTGAGCAGGAGAACGCACACGAGCAGTCGAAACATGGTTCCCTCCTCTTGGACGACTTCCGCCAGCACGAGTCGTCGGCGGTCCGCGGTACAAGCATCCCCTCACCCCCACACGTGGGACCGTTCTGACTTCTCGCTTCCGCCGCTCGGACCCGGGCGCCACTTCTTCGAGCTCGAGACGCCGGGTGCGATGCCGGGACGGATGACCGAAGTGCGATGCACGCTCGATCGATGCGAGTTGGCTGACAGACTCTTGAGATTGGGGTCGGAATATATCCAGAATCGTGCCGCAGGCGTCTGGGCGTTCAAGGCGTTGAAAACAAACGGGGTATCACAGATTCAGCAGGTGGGCTATGTGATCAAGATCCGACCCATGGCAGCAGAGCACGGCGCGAGGCTGCGCCGCAACCGGTTCTCCTGCAAGGAGTTGAGATGATGTTCGTTTACGACCCCCCAAGGGCCGGGGCACGACCCCCGGACGCCTCGTTTACGGTCGAAGAACGAGGCCAGATCGATTCCCAGCCTGGGGCCCGGCTGTTGAGCAACTCAGATGGTAGGAAGCGCAAGATCGATGCCATCGGAGTGACTGCGCGCCCTGGCAACCGGCCGAGGTTCTACTGCACGCCGAGATCCACCTGCAGGATCGGCAGCATCATCGAGAACACGACGAACGCCACCACCAGGCCGAGGCCGACGATCAGAACCGGTTCGATGAGCGCGGTGATGCGCTTGAGATCCCTCTCCAGGTTGCGCTTGTAGAAGGTGGAGATGCCGCGCAGGACCGCGGCGTGCTCCGCCGTTTCGTCTCCGACCTGCACGACGGCGACGAGTGGACCCGACAGCAGGCGGCTGGTGCGCATGGCTTGTCCGAGCCTCGCACCGTGCAGCACCTCTTCGCGGACCCGCAGGATCTCCTGGGCGAGAGCCTCGTTCCCGGCTGCATCCGCCGCCAGACCCAAGGCCTGGACGATCGGAACGCCGCCGTCGATGAGCGTCGCCAGGCTGCGGGCGAAACGGAAGATCTCGCGCTGCAGGATGGTGCGCCCGAGCAGCGGCACCCGAAGTGCGGTCCGCGCGAGGCGCGCCCGCAGCGCCTCGCTGTCGCGGAACCGGCGCCGGAAGACGTAGCCGCCGAGCCCGAGAAGACCGAGGGCGGGCAGGCCGTACGAACCGAGGGCGTTCGCCGCCCCCAGGAGCACGCGCGTCGGCAGCGGCAGAGCCTGCCCCATGTTCTCGTACAGAACCGTGAGACGCGGAATCAGGAAGGTGAACAGCAGGCCCAGCGTGATCACGCTTGCCCCGGCGACGAAGACCGGGTAGGTCAGGGACTCGCGGATCCGGCTGCGCAGGTTCTCCTCCTCCTCGAGCAGCTCCGCCGCGTTCGCGAGCACCTCCGGGAGCGTGCCGCTCGTCTCGCCGGCTCGGATCGCCCCGACGATCGTCTTCGGAAACAGCTTCGGGACGGCTTGCAGGGCCGCGGACAGCGGCTGACCCTCGCGCACGCGCCTGTGGAGCTCCGAGAAGACCTGACGCAACGACGCGTTGCTCGCCTGCTCCTCCAGGAGGCGCAGCGCCGCGAGCACCGTCAGGCCGGCTCCGAGCAGGTCGCTCAGCTGCCGGGCGACGAGGGCCTTCTCGGCGAGCCGGATCCGTCCCGGACGCGCCAGGTTCCGGACGCCATCCCGCAGGGCCTCCCAGGCGTCGCGTTCCTGCGCGTTCCCCGTTTCCCGGATGGTCACCGGGAACAGACCCTGTCGCTGCAGGATCCGGAAGGCCGCTTCGGTGGAGTCGGCCTCGAGCGTCCCCTCCCGGACCTCCTGGGGGCTCGGCTTGGCCGTGTACCGGTACTTGCTCAACGCGCTGTCTCCCGTGTCGCCACGAGCCCGGCAAGCTGCCGAGCCCGCGTGGCGCTGCTGCCGAACCTGGCCCTCACCCGCCGCTCTCTGCCGCGGTCACCCGGAGCACCTCCTCCACCGTCGTCCTGCCACGCGCGGCCAGCTGCAGACCTCGCCAGCGCAGCGGCCAGAACCCCTCGCGTACGGCGATCTGCGCCAGCTCTGCCGCCGAGCCGCGCGCCACGATCACCTCGCGGAGACCTGGCGTGACGGGCATGACCTCGAAGATCGCCGTCCTGCCCTTGTAGCCCGTGGAGCGGCAGTGGCCGCAACCGACCCCTCTCGCAAAGGCCTGTTCCGTTCCTGCGCTGATCCGCGCGCAGGCCTCCTCGGAGACGCCCAGTGCCCCTGGAGCGAGCTCCGCCTCCGCCGGCACCGCGCAGCTCGGGCACACCAGCCGGACCAGGCGCTGGGCCAGAATGCACTCCACGGAGGAAGTCAACAGATACGGCTCGATTCCCATGTCGAGAAGGCGAGCAGGCGTGCTGGGCGCGTCGTTCGTGTGCACCGTGCTGAAGACCAGGTGTCCGGTCAGCGCCACCCGAATGACGGTTTCCGCGGTCTCGTGGTCGCGGATCTCGCCCACCATCATCACGTCGGGATCGTGCCGCAGCATCGATCGCAGGCCCTCGGCGAACCCGAGGCCGATCTTCGGATGCACCTGGATCTGCGAGATCCTCTGGAGCGTGTACTCGATGGGATCTTCGATCGTGATGATCTTCCGGCGCACCTCGTTCAGCAGGTTGAGGAACGTGTAGAGCGTGGTCGTCTTGCCGCTGCCGGTCGGGCCGGTCACGAGAACGACACCGTGTGGCTTGCGCAGGAGTCGCTGGACGATCTCCACGCCCTCGGCGTGCAGGCCGAGAGCCTCCAGCCCACCCTGGATGGAGGTGTTCACCAGGAGTCTCAGGTTCACGCCTTCGCCGTAGTGGGTCGGCAGGATCGAGACGCGGAAGTCCAGCTCCTGTCCGTCGATCTTCGCCTTGATCCTGCCGTCCTGGGGCAGCCGGTGCTCCCCGATGTTCAGATCGGCCATCACCTTGATGCGTGAGACGATGGCCGCGTGGAAGCGGTGGACCTCGGCGGGCACCGGAACATCGTGAAGGAAGCCGTCGAGCCTGTAGCGGATCGCCAGCCCCGCATCGAACGGCTCGATGTGGATGTCGGTGGCGTTGTCCCGGTAGGCCTGCAGGAGCAGGTGGTTCACGAACGAGACGATCGCAGCATCGTCGGAGCTGGTGTCGAGTTCCTCGGCCAGCGGCGACGCCGCGAGCGCTGGCCCGAGTCTCCTGCCTTCCTCGCGTTCCCCCTTGATCAGGCTCTCGATCGCCTGGGCACCGAGGCCGTAGTTCACCCGGATCAGCTCCTGCAGCTCCGCCTCGCCCCGCCCTTCGCCGTCCACCTCCATGTTCAGGAGCAGCGACAGCTCGTGGAGCGCGGTGGGATCCATGCCCTGCGGGTGGGCGACGACGAGCCGGTCGCCATGCAGCCCCAGCGGCACGATCCTGTACTTCTCCACGAAGCGCGCCGGAATGAGTGCGAGGACGTCTTTGGAGATCGGCTGCGTCACGGCTTCCCCGGCTTCTCCGAGCCGCCGGCCTCGGTCCCTTCGATCCACTCGCTCATGTCCTCGTCGCCGGTGAGAATGTGCGGGGTGATGAGGATGGCCAGCTCGCTGCGCACGTCCTCCTTGCGGGTGCTCGAAAAGAGGTACTTGAGGAGCGGGATTCTCCCGAGGACGGGGATCCCCGAGCGGTTCTCGATCGTCTGCTCCTGATTCAGCCCTCCGAGAATCACCGTGTTCCCGTCCTGGATCATCAGCCGCGAGGAGGCCGTGGCGGTCTCGACGATCGGGATGTTGTCGTCGGAGAACGCCGTCACCGAGCTCACCTCCGGCTCGACATGGAGCGTGACCGTGTCGTCGCTGTGGATCCGGGCCCGGACGTTGAGCTTCACGCCGACGTCGACGATCGTCACCTTCTCGAAGCGATCGATCGATCCGGCCGGCGTTTCCCGCGTTTCGATCGTCACGTAGGGGATCTGGCTGCCGACGTGGATGCTGGCCTCCTCGCCGTCGGCCACCATGATCCGCGGGCTGGAGAGGAGATCGGTCTGGCCGAACGTCTCCAGGGCCTCGAGAACGACCTCGTAGTCCAGGTCCGCGAGCTTGCCCTGCATGACCCGCAGCCCGTCCGCCCCGCTGGCCAGGCTCGGGAACGACGCGGACGCGTTCAGCTCGTCCTGGAGAAACGCCCAGTTGATCCCCGTCTTGATGTCCTTGCTCATCCTCACCTGGATGATGCGCGCCTCGATCAGAACCTGACGCAGCGGCACGTCCAGCCTCTCGATCAGCTCGTCCACCTGGTCCAGGCGCGACACGAAGTCGGACACGACCAGCCGATTGGTGCGCTCGTCGGTCCAGGCGGTGCCGACGACGGGGGACATCAGCTCCTCGACGGCGAACAGGACCGAGTCGCCGTCCGCGTAGCGCAGGGGCAGGATCCGGGTCTCGACGTCGTCGCTGATGTCGAGCAGCGAGATCATGGCGCCGGCCTGGTTGATGACGGCGGCGGGCGCCGTCACCAGGACCCTCTGACCGGCGGGGTCGGCCTCGAGCCGCGTGAAAGACGGCAGATAGGCCTTGAGGCGATCCACCATGCTCGTGGCGGGCAGGTTGCGCACGGGGAAAGCGGCCGTCGGGCGCGGCGTGTCGACGGCCTTCAAGAGCTTCTCGATCTCCTTGAGCCGGGCCGGAGACGCGACCACGAGCACGCCGTTGCCTTCGCCGTGCAGCACGGCCTGGCCCGTCTTACCCTTGAGCGCCCCGACGACATCGGCGATGTCTCCCACCGGAACGTGCTCGAGCTCGATCCACTCCGGCCGCTGCACACGCCGATACGGGCGGCCGTACCGCGCTTCGTAGGCGGCCTGCGACATCACACGGATGACGCCGTCCTCCTCCGCCCAGGTGCCGCCGACCATCTCGACGACCAGGCGCAGGAGCTCGACGACGGGCATGTCGTGGACGAAGAGCGTGACGTTTCCCTGCACCGCCTCACCGATGGCGATGTCCAGCTTGCCCTCGTCCGCGATGACCTTGAGGACCTCGCGGATCGGCATTGCATTCACGTTCAGCTGCATCGGACGGGACGCTGGGTCGCCGGCGTCCTGAGCTCGAGCCGGCCCCTCCCAACCCAGACGGCCCGGGAGCACGAGCGCCGAAACGAGGAGAAGCCTGCGATGCACTGTCATTCTCTGGTGTTTCATGAACTCCTCATTTCGAACTCCACCCCCGGGCCGACATCGGTTCTGGCGTCGCGAAGGGCTCGCCCCGCCGCGTGCGCGTCACAGGAACAGCCGCAGCGTCTCGCCCTTCCAGCCCAGCAGAACGCTGTGGGGACTGATCTCCAGGATCTCCAGCTCTCCGATGAACTGTCCCTTCGAGAGATGGTGGATCCGGTTCGTCGCTTGGTTCGTGAGAATGGCCTTGGGGTTCTCTCCCCCGACGACCCCACGAAGCTCCACCTGCGCCGCCAGCTCCGCCAGGGTTGCCTTCTTCCGCCGCGGCGCGGGGTCCCGCTTGACGGGTCTTCCGAACAGCCGGCTGTTCCGGAGCTTGGAGGGGACTTCGTCATCCTGGAGCACGGCGCCCGGGGCGCTGGCGAGTCGCACCTCGGTCTGGTCCCCGGCCACCGAAGGCAGCGTGCCGACGCTGCGGAAGAACCACGGCGGCCAGGCAGCCAGGAGGAGCACCAGCGCCACCCCCAGCAGAACATTCAGGGCCTGCAGCCGGATCCAGGAGGGGCAGCGAACTCTGCCCACGAGGGCTCCGGCCCAGAGAGCCACGCTCATCCCGATCTCCTTCGGCCACGAACGGGAACGGGCGACGAGCGACGCATGCGACCGATCATTCATGGGCATCCGCGGGAAACAGGTACGTCGCTCTGCACTCCAGCGCGCCACTCTGGCCGACGCCGGGGCTGAAGACCACGGCGTCGATCTCTCCTCCCAGCTCGCGAGCAACGACGAGGAGGAAGTCGGCGACGTGCTCGAGCGCACCACTGAACTTCATCGTGACGGGGAGCTCTCGACTCCCCTTCGTATCGCGCCGCTGGCGACGAGGCGCCTGGATCGTGCTGACGGACTCCAGCTTCACCCTGCCCCGAGCGGCATCTTCCAGGGCACCGAGGACGGCCGTGGCACCGGCCGGCAAGACCTCGCCCTCGGCCACCGAGCTCCGCAGAGCTTCGAACTCCAAGCGGATGGCTCCAGCCTCCCTCTCGAGGCGCGCGTTCCGTTGCAGAAGCAGCTCGCGCGCACGGATCTCTCGCGTGAGGCGTGCCCGGCGCGGCAGATAGGCGGAGAACAACAGCTGGTGCACGAGGGCGACCGGAACCACCGCCGCCAGAACCAGCAGGAGCCAGCGCTCGAGGGACGTCCGGGCAGACCCCCGCAGCCCCCTCCCGGACCACTTCTTCCAGTGTCCGATCAGCTGCTTGACGCGCACCACGCCGACATCACCTCCGTCCCGCGATCGAGACGTCCTTGCCGGGCCTCCGGCCGGGCGTTCCCTGGTCGGCGACCGCGGCGTTCGTCTCGACCAGCTCGCCCTTGAGCTCGAAGAAGGCGCGGGCGCTGCGACCGTCGCCGTACGCCTGCACTTTCGGGATCCGCACCTCCGACCACAGAGGGTCCCGGCGCAGCGTCTCCGCCAGACGCACCGCCGCCGCGACGTTCGGTGATGTGCCCCGGAGTGCGACCGTACCGCCTCTGGAATAGGCGAGAGACTCGATCAGGATGTCGCCTCCCGAAGCTGCGGCCTGAATGCTGCCGAGAACCTGCACCGGTTCGACGACTGCGTCTCGCCGCGGCCCGGCGGCGACGAGCGCTCTGCGCATCCGCGCCAGCTCCTCGATGCCCGGGCGCTCCTCCTCGACCCTCGCATCGAGGAGGGCGAGCCTCTCCTGCGCTCGGAGCAGATCGCCCGTCGTGTACAGTGCCGTCGCGAAGAGCAGACCACAGACGAGCAACGCCAGCTGCTTCAGGGCCTGGTTCTGCTTCTTGCGTTCGATGCCTCGCAGCTCGTCGGGCGGCAGAAGCGACGGGGCGTCGCGACCGAGCCTGGCCAGGGAACCGGCGAAGGAGCGCCCGAACGCTCGCGCGGGTGGCTCGTCGCCGGCGACCCCACGTTCCATCCTCGCGACGACGATGCGCGTCTTCAGGAGGCGCGCGAGCCTCGCCGCGAGCGTCGTCGCCTGCTGCGCGTCGCGGTCGTCGCCCGTGGCGCTGCAGAACACCCGCAGCGGCTCCGGCAGCCCGCGGCGCAGGGACGCGGCGATCTCGGATCGAGACGCCTCGATTGCCGCTCGCAGGACGTGCAACCTGGAATCCAGATTGGCCGGCGTGAGCATCGGACAGGGTCGTCCCTCGCCGGGGAAGGCCCTGTGGAACAGAAGAGCACCCTGGCGTTCGGCAACCAGGTGGAGTGCTCCGCGGATCACGAAGAGCCCGCTGCTCTCCTCCTCGCCGGGCTCCCGGTGCTCTGCAAGAAGCTGCGCCAGCGGATACCCCTGCGGAATCGCACACTCCACCTCGAGCCCCGCATGGCGCAGCGGCTGCAGAATGGCGGCGAGCGAGGATCTGCGCAGGACGTGCACCAGAACGTCGCTGTATCCGTCCTCCCGCTTCGCCACGATGGAACAGGTCCAGCACAGCTCTTCGAGGTCGACGGGAAGAATCTGCGTGAGTTGGTGGGAGGCGATCTGTCGGAGCTCGTGCGCGTCCTGGGAAGGAAGCGTGAGGTGGCGCACGATCAGGTTCGCCCGCTCGATGGCGACGCAGACGCGCCCGGAAGGAATCGCTCCGCGCCGCGCCGGCGCCGGAATCGCCGAGGCGGGGGCGTCGTGTGGCGCATGGGACATCGCGGCCGACCGAGTCACTCGGAAGACCGCACCCCACGACTCCCCGCACACGGCGACAGCTTGTCCCTCTCCAACGAACAAGCCTGTCATCTGGAACGGTGAACCCCAGGGCCGGCGGAGAGCATCCCCGAATCGTCTGGCGAGCCTCCGGTGCGGACGAGCTTTCGGTGCGTCGCGGGCGGCGTCGACCAGTGCAACCAGAGACCGTGTGTCCTCCGAGGCCCCGAGGGGTTCACCGAGTTCGTCGAGCTTTCGTCCCATGCTCCTACCCTCGGTCCGAGCGGAGGCACCGGGACTCGGACACCCGATGCCTCCGCCGTCTTGTTTCTTCCTACGATCCGCCCCTGCGTCCTCCTAGGGCTTGAGGACCTGGCGAACGCGTCCCACCGGCCTGGCCCGCGGAATCGGGTTCGGCGGTGGGGGCGGCGGATCGATCTGCGGCAGCCGCGGCTTCGGCAGCTTGACCCGCTGCGGGATGCCGGTCGGCAGCCGGACGATGTTCATCTCGATGACGTGGTACTCGAAGGCACCGACGTCGATCATGCCGCCCGACACCGTGCGGGCACGCCCCTCGAGATCCGTGACCGGACCCAGAACCGCCATGCCGGCGTCGATCACGGGCGAAGTGCCCTGCAGGCGCCAGTTCTGGTTGAAGCGGCTCACGAACTTGGGGTTCAGATCCACGTTGCCGATGCCGTTGGAGTAGCCTCCGCGGATGTCGTTGTAGCTCACCTGCGTGAAGCTCTCCGAGTTGAGGTGGCTGTCCCAGTCTCCCTGGAGGGCCGGGTTGTCGACGTGCATCTCGTCGATCGACCACCGGTAGTTGTTCCCCCAGGTGAAGTCCATGTCCTCCTCGTCGGTCCCGAGAGGCTGGTCGTACTTCAGCTTGTAGTTGTCGTAGATGACGTTGTTGAAGATCTTCGGATCGCTGTACCCCGGGGACATGTAGGGTCCGTCGCCCCCGTTGTACTCGTGGCCGTGGCGCTCACTGTCGATGGCACCACCCGCGGGTTCGTAGCTCCCCGCCACGATGTTCCCGGTGATCGTGTTGTTGAACACGTTCGCGTCACGAACGTCGTCGAAGGCCAAGGCACCACCGCGAGCGTGGTTCTCGCCGTGGTCATCGGCAATGTTCTCCGCGAACAAGTTGTTCCACACATTGATGTGCGAGAGCGTGTCGGCCACGTCCTCGAACGAAATGGCACCACCGTCATCGTAGCAGAAGTTCCGCAGGAACACGTTGTCGTAGATGTCGATGGGGCCCGTGTCCTCGAAGAACATGGCGCCGCCGTGGTCGTCGGCCAGGTTCTCGGTCATCGTGTTGCCGTAGATCACCAGGTGATCCTTGGTCTCGTAGAGCGCCACCCCACCGCCGTAGTCGGGCGACCAGTTGTGGAAGATGAGGTTGTTGTAGATCTCGATCGTGCCGGGAGGCGGTCCGGGCGCGTAGTCGTCCCAGATGTGCTCGGGTTGACCGTGCTCGACCTCGTACTCGTCCGGCTCGTCGTTGAAGCTGATGCCACCTCCATAGCCGCCGAAGATTCCGTTCTGGGAAATGGTGTTCGAGTGGATGAACCAGTCGTGGTTGGATCTGTGTGCCCAGATCCCGCCACCGTAGTATCCACCGTTCCCGGTGATGATGTTGTTGCTGATCTCGACGTTGCGGTTGCCGTAGTCACCGAAGATGCCAGCGCCCTTCTCGTCCCTCACCGAGGCCCCGGTGATGGTGAGG
>JBHHXQ010000113.1:0-9633 GCA_046757105.1 Candidatus Krumholzibacteriia bacterium | reverse complement strand
CTTGCGCGAGCCCGTCTTCGAGGCGGCGCCCTGCTTAGCCACCGTGCCTCCTCGCGATGATGATGCCGAACACGACGTGCAGGCCACCGAACCCCGCCGCCATGACCGCATCCCCCCACGCAGCCGGCAGCAGCAGCGCGCCCGCTCCCAGCAGCATGAAGCAGAGTCCCATGACGGGCACGATCCGCACCGAGAAGGTGCCGGCCGTGACCGTGCCCGCGCCGTACATGAGGAGCCACATGCCGGGAAGCACTCGCACGAACCCGAGCCGGTAGAGGGCGAGCGTCAGCAAGGCACCCGCGATCATGGGAGGACACAACCCGAACAGGAACTTGCGTCCAGCGCCGCGCAAGAGTGACATCTGCACGGCCCGCGCCTTGCGCGAGGTCGCCCAGCCGCCGAGCACGGCGGCAACGAGCGCCTCCAGGAGCCAGATCGCCAGCCACGCGTCGACGCTCGCCTGCCGGGACGCCACGAACGCGGCACCCAGAGCCGTGAGCCCGACGACCATCCCACCCCACCCCGGCACCGCGGTGAACGACGAGGCGCGCTCCATCGTCTGGCGGATGTAGCGCAGATCGTCCAGGGCGTGGACGTTCAGGGAGCGCGGCTCCTGCAGGCGATGAGCTTCGGACCGTGCCGTGTGCATGCCCTCTTCCTAGATCCGCAGGTGGCGCACTGTCAAGTACTTTACTGCGCAAAGTGACCGGGCTCGAGCCGAACCGGCTCGTCGTAGTACGCGGCTCCGAGCCCCATGTCGGTGGCCTCGGCACGCACCAGACTGTTCGCCGCCTGCCCGTGCTTGAGCCAGCCACCCTTGGGAACGAGGACGACGTCGCGCCGCAGGCCCGGATCGAAGCGGACGACGACCTGCAGGTGACCGATGCGGCTGCGCAGCAGGGCCGGCGCACCATCGGTCGCCCACGGCGCCGCCTCCGGATGGCAGCGCGCCTCGAGCGGCCGCCCCGCGATCGGCCGCGACCACTGCGACGACTGCGCCCGTGGCGAAGAGAACGACCCCAGGCTCAGCGGATGCGCCGCGTCCTGCGCGTGCTCCTCCAGTGGCACCTCCGTCACGAAGTGGAAGCGGCCGTCTGCGGTCGGGAAGCGGCGTGCCGCGAAGATCACCCCGGCGGCCAGCGGATTGCGCACCGCACCCTCGCGCAGCGCGGCGTACCGCACCCGCCCGCGCACCGGCGCCAGGAGACGTTCGGCCCACTCGGGCGCCGACCCCGCGAGCTCGGCCCCGAAACCGAGGCGCGCGGCCAGTGCCTGGTAGATCTCGAGATCGGTCTTCACCTGCTCGGGACGCCGGGCGACCGGCCGCACGGCGATCAGGTGGTGGTGACCGAACGCTCCCAGGACGTCCTCCTCCTCGAGCATCGTGGTCACGGGCAGCACCACGTGCGCGCGCTCGGCGGTGTCGGTCATGAACTGCTCCAGGACGACGACCAGCTCGCGCGTCTCGAGCGCCCGGGCCACCGTGCGCGAGTCGGGGAGCATCGCCACCGGGTTGCCGTTGTCGACGACCACCGAGCGCACGCGCGGCTCCTTCGCGTCGAGGATGCCCTGCCCCAGAAGCGGCTCCGGAATTCCCCGCCTCGACTCCGGGGGACCGTAGCGAGCGGTGTCGAAGGCCCGGCGCCGCCTGGAGTAGAACGTCACGCCGCCACCCGCGATGCCGAGATTCCCGCTCACGGCACACAGTGCGTCCAGCACACGCACGGTCTTGCCGCCGAAACGCCGGCGCTGCAGTCCCCATCCGACCTGGATGTTGGCGGGACGATGCGACACGTACAGGTCGACGAGGCGCTCGATCTCCTCTGGACGCACGTCCGATGCGCGCGCCCAGTCGTCGAGCCCGCGCGACATCGCCAGCCCCAGGAACTCTTCCGGCCCCACCGACCACTCCGAGAGAGTCGGATCCACGGCGCCGCGCTCCCGCAGCAGGCGCACCATCCCCAGGGCCAGGAAGCGATCCGTACCCGGCCGCGGCCGCACCACCAGGTCCGCGAAGCGCGCCGTCCTGCCCGGCGCCGGATCGAGGAGCACCACGACGGCCCCGCGCCGCCGCGCCTCCTTGAGGACCGGGAGCATGTGCACGAACGAGGTGGTGACGTTCTTGCCCCAGAGCAGGATGCAGCGGCTGTTCACGAGGTCCTCGAGATCTCCCGAGTCGCTCGTGCCCATGTCGGCTTCCTGCGCCGCCTCACCCGCGCCGGAGCAGATGTCGCCCTTCTTGACCCGGGCGCCGCCGAAGCACTCGAAGAAGTAGTCGTTGAGGACCTTGAGGATGCCGAGCGAGCCACCCGAGCGGTAGTGCAGCACCGCCTGCGGTCCCGATTCGTGGCGGATGCGCGCCAGGCCGGAAGCGACGCAGTCCAGCGCCTCGTCCCAGCCCACGCGGACGAAGCGCCCACCACGGCGTTTCAGCGGGTGTGTCAGCCGATCCGCGTCGTACTGCCGGCGCAGATAACGTGCGGTGCGCTCGCAGAGGAAGCCGCGCGTGATCGGATGCTGGCGATCGCCCGCGAGCGACACCACGCGCCCGTCCTCGACGCGGGCCACGATGCCGCAGGCATCCGGGCAATCCCGGTTGCACGCCGTGCGCAGTGTCTGCTGCATGGAATCCCAGGATAGGCCGCGGATTCGAACGGGTCAACGCCGCCAGACGTGCAACGCGCACCGGCGACCGGCGCCACACCGGGTCAGGGCCAGGATCAGCCGCACGCGAACGTCACGGCCACCGGGCTGATCACCTGCGGTAGAGCGATTTGATGCGGCCCCAGGAGCTCTCGTCGACGGCAGTCTGGCAACCCGGGCCCAGCGAACCGATCTGCTGACCACAGGGGCTGTTCTCGGCCCGGCAGGGCGAGCCTTCCTGCAGGTTGTAGTTGCCGTCCGCCGCCGGGGCGCTCTGGCAGTCGGCCGGCTCACAGAACAGCGGATCGGTGAACACGTTGCCGCCTGCGAAGCCGGCAACCGAGGCCTCGTCGTCCACACCGGAAGTGTCCACGGCGCTGCACGTGAACGAGATGCCCCCGGACGAGCCGACCTGCGGATCCACGAAGACATCCCCACCCCGCCCCGAGGCACAGTTGCCCCAGATCACGCAGCGCTCGATCGTGGCGTGCGACGGGAAGATGACGTCGAGACCACCGCCCCGATCGGAGGTGTTCCCGGCCACCGTGCAGCCGAGCAGCGTCGCAGGCGACCCGATGTGCATCCCGCCGCCGTTCTTCGAGCGGTTCCCGGTGACGACACAGTCGACGAACGTCGGTTCGGCGGCGGTCTCGATGCTGATGCCGCCGCCCTGGATCGTGGCCGTGCACGCCTCGATGACGCAGTTCTCGATGCGGGCCGTCGACCCGAGCTCGACTCCCATGCCGCCTCCCGTGAACTCGCTGTGGCAGAACCGGATGACGCAGTTGCGAACGGTCGGCGACGAGAAGAGACGGATCATGATGCCCGCACCGCTCAGATCGTGCCGAGCCGACTCCACGAGCAGATTCGGACCGCCATCCACGGTGGACATGAAGCCGTTGACGATGGTGAAACCCTCGAGGACCGCCGACGCTGTTTCGTCGCCCGCGAACAGGATGCCGCGATGCGGCTCCCCGGAGCTGCCACCGACGTCGATCGTGGTGACCTCGGGGCCGGCTTCGGAAAGCAGAACGAGATCCTTACCGCCGAAGCTGAGATCCCGGTTGCCGGCTCCCGTGTAGGTTCCGGGTGCCACCAGCACGCTGTCGCCGGCGCTCGCCGCGTCGAGAGCCGGCTGGATTGCGGCGTGGTCGGCCGGCACCCGCAGCGTCGCGGCCTCGGCCGACCCCAGGCTCGCGAGCGCCGTGAGAACGCGAGCAGGCGCGATCCACGAAACTGCTCGGCCTCGCATCTTCTCTCCCTGGGTCTGTCGGTGCTGGCGAGAATGGGGTCGCGCATCGTCGAAGCCCCGCGGGGCGCGCGAAGCATACCATGAGGTCGGAAGGCGCTCGCGGCCCCCGCGGACAAGACCCGGCGAACTCGCCGGATCGGATCTCGCGGACGCTCGTTCCGGACCGAGGGATCACCGCATGGCTTGACCGCACGCTCCGCCGACGGTATTCTGCCATTTCACACGCCGTTCTGCGCGTGACCGACCCCACGATTCAGAGCCAGGCACCCCTTCCGGAGGCCGGACGCCGATCGACCCCGTCCTCGGCGCGGCCGTGCCCCCGGTGCCGGGCTTCGGCCGTCGATTGGATTGCCCGACACACAGGAGGAACAAAGGCATGGGACTGGTCTGTCGACGACCCCGTCGCACTGCTTCCCTGGTCCTCTGCAGCCTGGCCTGCGTCGCGGCCGGCTGCGGAGACGACGAGCCCACAGCGCCCGCCGGGCCGCAGCCGGGGACCGTGAACCTCCAGATGATGCACCAGGTGGACGGCGCGGCGCTGGCCTTCGACCAGATCCTCTACACCAACGCCGCAGGAGACGAGTTCAGCGTCGTGCGCTTGGACTACCTGATCTCGAACCTCGTGCTGCACGGCACCGGCGGCTCGACGCACGAGGTCAGCGGCCCGTTCTTCAGCAGCGCCCGCGACGCGCCGACGCTGCGCCACACGCTGGCGGCGGTCCCCGCCGGCGACTACGACCGGGTGAGCTTCACGTTCGGCCTCGCCGAGACGCTGAACGCGACGAACGCGTTCGTGGACGAGGACTGGAACAGCAGGATGACCTGGCCGAGCGTTCTGGGCGGTGGGTACCACTACATGATCATGGACGGCTTCGTGCGGAACCCGAGCGGCGGCGACGATCTCACGTACAACACACACCTGGGGCGCACCGGCACCGATCCCCACTCTTTCGCCGTGACGTTGCCGGTGGACCGGTTCACGGTGGACGGCAACGAGTCGGACATCCGCATCGTCATGGAGATCCAGGAGTGGTACGTGAACCCGAACGTCTATGCGTTCCCGGAGCAGCCGTTCATCATGGACAAGCCCGACATCCAGGAGACCTTGCGGGCGAACGGCTCCACGGTCTTCTCGGCGGAGGTGGCTCCCTGAAGCGATGAAGCCCTGCCGACCTGCCATTGCGCTGGGCCTCGTTCTCCTCTTGCAGGGGTGCTTCGGGGACGACGGCCCCGGGTCCCCTGCCGAAGAGGAATTCCCGCCGCCGCAGGAGTTCGGGATCGACGTCCCCGGCTTTCCCGGCATGCCGGTTCCCGAGGACAACCCGCTGACACGCCAGGGCGTCGCCTTGGGCCGGCGGTTGTTCTACGACCCCATCCTGTCCCGCGACAGCACGCAGTCGTGCTCCACCTGCCACACGCAGGAGTTCGCTTTCAGCGACAGCGGCCGGCGCTTCAGCGTCGGCGTCGACGGGACCGAGGGCGCGCGCAACGCACCTTCCGTGATCAACGTGGCCTGGAACAAAGCGCTCTTCTGGGACGGCAGGGCGCAGACGCTCGAGGAGCAGGCGGTGCAGCCGGTGATCAACCCGATCGAGATGGACGAGACCTGGGATCGCGTCGTGGCGAAGCTGCGACGCAGCCCGACCTACCTGGATCTCTTCGGCGAGGCATTCGGAACCCGCCAGATCACCCGCGAACGCGTGGTCAAGGCGATCGCACAGTTCGAGAGGACGCTGGTCTCGAACAACTCGAAGTACGACCGCTCGCTGCGCAACGAGGTGACGCTCTCCGACGCGGAGCAGCGCGGCAGGATCTTCTTCCTGTCCGAGATCGGCGACTGCTTCCACTGCCATGACGAGTTTCAGTTCACGGTGCGGGATTTCCGCGACATCGGGCTCGATCTGGTTCCGCCCGACGCCGGGCGTAGCAACGTGACCGGCCTGCCCGAGGACGTCGGGAAGTTCAAGATTCCGACGCTGCGCAACATCGAACTCACGGCTCCCTACATGCACGACGGCCGCTTTCAAACGCTCGAGGAGGTCCTCGACCACTACGACTCCGGAGGCGTCCACTCGCAGAACGTCGACCCGCTCATCCGTGTCGGTCGCGGGCTCGGCCTCACCGAGCAGCAGAAGCAGGACATCATTGCGTTCCTGAAGACGCTCACCGACTCCACGTTCGTCAACAACCCCGACTTCTCGAATCCTTTCGAGTAGAATGGCTGCGGGCCGCTCCGATCGCTCCGTGGGGCGCGACGGCACCGGCCTCGCCCGAGCAGCTCGGGTGCCACTGCACCGGTGTCCGCCACTTTCCAATTCGGAGGTGCTCCATGGCCGCGTCGCAACAACGCCGGTTCAAGACGCTCGAAACCAACCTGATCCACGCGGGCGAGTCGGCTCGGCGTGTCGAAGGAGCCGTCGTCCACCCCGTCTTCCAATCCGCCAACTACTTGATGGAGGGCGAGGACTCGTACGCCGCGGTGCGCTACATCCGGCTCAACAACTCACCCAACCACGTTCTGCTGCACAGCCGCCTGGCGGCCATCGAGTCGGCCGAGGCGGCGCTGGTGACCGGCAGCGGCATGGCCGCCATCACCAGCACGATCCTGGCGTTCGTACGCAGCGGCGAACACCTCCTCACGCACCGGGTGCTCTACGGCGGCACACAGAACTTCCTGGACGACGACGCCCCGTCCCTGCAGATCGCGCACACGCCCATCGACATGGCAAACCCCTCCGGGTGGGAGGGGGCTCTGCGTCCCGAGACGCGCATGATCTACGTGGAAGGCATCTCCAACCCGCTCATGGAGGTCGGAGACCTGAAGGCCGTCGTCGCCTTCGCCCGGCAGCACGACCTCGTTTCGGTCATCGACAACACCTTCGCGACCCCGGTCAACTTCCGGCCGCGCGAGATCGGCTTCGACATCGTCGTGCACAGCGCCACCAAGTACCTGAACGGGCACAGCGACATCGTCGCGGGCGTCGTGGCGGGAGCGAGCGACAAGGTGCAGCGCGTCCGCCACAAGCTCAACCACCTGGGTGGCCCACTCGACCCGCACGCGTGCTTCCTTCTCGAGAGAGGTCTGAAGACGCTGGCCGTGCGCGTCCAGCGCCAGAACGAGAACGCCTTGCGGCTGGTGCGCTTCCTGTCCGGAAGACCCGAGGTGCAGAAGGTGAACCACCCAGGCCTGGAGGCGAACCCGGGTCACGCGCACGCGAAGGAGCTGTTCTCCGGTTTCGGAGGCATGCTGTCGTTCTACATGAGCTCCGCCGGGCATGCGGAGCGCTTCCTCGACGACGTACGAATCCCGCTGCACGCCGCGAGCCTGGGCGGCGCGGAGACGCTCGTCGTCCGGCCATCGCGCAGCTCGCACCTGGGTCTGCCGCCCGAGGAGCGCGAACGCATCGGCGTCACCGACAACCTCGTGCGCGTTTCGGTGGGCATCGAATCGGTCGATGAGCTGATCGAGGACTTCGCTCGCGCCCTGGATGCGGCCCGAGGGGCCTGAGAGGGCGAGGCGGATGTCACCCGCCCGCGACCGAAGCGAGCGCGTGAGGTGGGCCCCGATCCCGGACGGCAGCGCCGGTGCCGGGTCGGCGCCGTCCGCGGCACTAGTTCTCGGGACCCAGCAAATCGGCGGCCTGCATGCGCAGCTCGACGTGGACGCACTCTTCCTCCACGTGCGAGCGCATCGATTCCAGGACACCTGCCAGGGTCTCGGCGTCGGCCTGGCGCATCGATCCGGTCCGCACCGCCGCAGCCGCCGCCACAAGTCCGAGCTGGCGTCCGGCGCTCAAGGCCATCTGCGAGCGCTTCGCCGCGGCCCCGCTCGGCGCCACCAGAACGATGCGCGCTGCGAGCTCGTCCCCCGCTTCCCAGACATCCGCGCGGGCGCCGCGCATCGAGCCGAGCATGCGCAGCACCATCTGATAGGGGGCCACGCCTGCCCTCAGGCCGGTTCCCCAGATCCAGTCGAGGTCCGAGATGATCTGCACCAGGTCGGCATCCTCCTCGGGTGAGAAGTAGAAGAGCGTCGCCGGAGAGCGGGTGTCGGGGAGCGCCACGAGCCTGTGTGCGACCTCGAAAAGACGCCCCTGCGAGGTCGACCCGGGAGCCTCCGGCTCGAGAGCAGCCCGAAGGGCGGTCTCCGGGCCTTCCACGATGCGGTGCCGATCGAGCAGCGCCACCCGCCAAGGCGCACTTGGCGCCAGCTCGTAGAGGCGGTGCCGGCCGGCCGTGTCCGCCGCGTCACCGTGCAGCCGTTCGAACCGGGCCGTGAGGTCCCTATCCCCCTCGGTCACACCGATCGCCTCCCAGCGCCCCCCGACCGGCACCAGGATCAACGTGAACCGGCGCACCGGGCTGACGACCCGAGGTGCCACGAACGGCCCGACGAGCAGGGGCAGGGAAAGGACGCTGCTCGCCGCTGGCTGCACGCGCATGCGCTCGGGGTCGATGACGAGGAGCACCTGCGTGCGCTCGGTCCCGACCTCGGACATCAGCGCGAGGATGGCGGACGAACTACCTGCGTCCGGGGTTTGCGCACTGCACACGGACGCGCCCGCGCTCATCACGACGGCGAGGAAGGCGCCGGCCAGGCGCTGGCGCGCGGGGCTCGTCCTGCGCACGCGTTCTCCGGCCCCACGATGCGGCCGGGGTTTCAGCGGACGTGTTCGGGAAGCCAGGCTTCGCCTCCGGGTTGATTCATCCGCCAGTACGGGATGCGCTCCACCTTGGCCAGACGATACTCGGTGCCGTCGGAGTGCCGGATGCGCAGCACGCGGAAGGGACCGGTGTCCTCGAAGACGTAAGCGATGCTCCGGTCGCCGCTTCGGAGCTCGATCTCGACGCCCGAGAAGGTCCCGGCGGGCACGTCGATGCGCGCCACCCGGCGCTTGTGCACCGTGTAGGCTGCGGCGTCGAGGTGCGCGAAGCGTCCCCTCAGAAGCGACGGCACCACCTGCAACATGCGTGGTGGCTCGCCCTGCACGTAGTCACGCAGCAGTGCGGGGAGGCCGTCTTCCGGGACGGAATCGGCCGGGTACGGGGTGGTGCGATCGCCCTGGCCGTCGAAGTAGGAGCGCGTCTCGAGCCGGCCGTCGACCATTTCTGCCATCGAGATGCCGCACGCCTCCGAGCTCGTGGCGGCGATCTTGACCAGCGATCCCGAGTCACGCCGGAAGTAGACGCTGGCCATCTGATGGTACGTGTAAATCCCCGTGGCCACATCGCGGACGTGGTTGAGCTTCAGAACCTCGAAGCCGTCCGGACGGGGCCGGTCCGCCTTCACGTTGAGGTCGGGCGCCCACGGCTCCTTGACCAGGACGAGGAGCGCGCGGCCCTCGTACAGGTTGCCGTACCGGTGCCAGGTGACCTCGTAGGCGCAGAACTCGGCGTTGCCGTCGTCCCAGATGGGGTCATGCCGCCAGGTGGCGTCCGGTGTGCCGCCGCGCGCACTCGCCGGGGGCAGCGACCCGGCGCCACTCGTCCTCGCGGCCACGATCCACGTGGCGGTCACGAGAGCGAGCACCGCTGCCGCGCGCTCGAGGGCTCTTCGCATGCTGACCTCCAGGAATGCCGTGCGCCGGGAACCACCGGCAACCCGCCCGACGGGGTGCTCCAGGGCCGCGCCCGATCGACCCGGTGCCGCACCCTCATCCACAACAATCGCACGTGTCCAGGTGATCCCCAAGCCCGTCGCGGGGCGCAACCCCGAAGGGTTCGACCGGCGCTGCCCC
>JBHHXQ010000112.1:0-9668 GCA_046757105.1 Candidatus Krumholzibacteriia bacterium | reverse complement strand
CCTCGCAGCCGACGAGGAAGAATCCGCGGGCGTTCGTCTGCGCGCCGCGCATGCCCGAAACGGTCATGTCCTCGAAGACCCACCAGCGATTGCCCTGCTCCACGTCCCAGAGCGCCTTGGAGTTCGACAGTGCGGCGCCGCTGACGATGGTCTGCCCGATCCCGGCTCCGCGCACCACGATGGGTGCGCCGGCAACCCCGCTGCCCAGCGGCTTGAGCATCACACCGACGTCGAACTCCCCCGGCTGCAGCTGGATGATGTCCCCGGGTGAGTACGTGTTGCCGTTGATGGCGCCCTCGAGCGTCGAGTAGTCGCCTCCCGGGCCGACCACGACACGCGCCGCGCGTGCGCCTTCCGGCCAGACCAGGATCAGCAACGCCAGGATGGTCGCTGCGATCCGCGTAACAATTCTACCGGTGTCGATCGTTTGTGGGATGTGACGAAGCTCGCGAGGAGCGTCGTGCATGGTGCGACCTCTTCCGTCCGTCGTCGGTTCCGCAAGCTCCGCGGCAGCGCCTCGTCGGCCCCGAACCACCGGGAGACCACGTTGGCGGCTCGGCCTGTCCGGACTCCAAGCAAGCTCCGGACCCGCGGCGAGTGACTGCTGGCGAGCACCGGCCCGCGCCGGACGAGGGATCCCTGCAGGCTGGGGCTCGGCACGTGAGGCGCACTGGGGACCCGCCCGGCGACCCGGATGACGCATCGGCTGGCATTCGGGACGAGGCGGGCTGGGGGCGCGGCCCGGGCGGTGCATGCGGCGTGGTGGGGGGGTGGGCGCGGCCGATCCCGGACGCCGCGGCGCGGTGGCTCGGGGACCCGCTGGGCCGGGCCGGGCGCTTCTGGTGGGGGAGGCCAGGGGCTCATGAGACCTGGACGCGTCGCAGGGCGGGGTGGCATAGCGGGCCGGAGTGGTGGGCGGCGGCGGCTGAGGCGCTGGGACGAAGTGCAGGTCGACGGCGGGGAGGCCTCGCCGAGGATCCGCCCGCGCCCGGGGGCTGCGTGGCCCCCTGCTCCGGGAGCCGCCCTGAGCACGGAGAGGAGCGCGCATGCCGGATCGGCGCTGAGAACCGGATCCTGTCGTTTGGACATCCAGACGATCGACCGGGAAAAACGGGCGAACCTCGAAGGCACCGGCTGCGTAGTGGTGAAACGAGGTCCCGAATCCACGCTGAACACATCGGCTGACCAGCCCTTCGTTCGAGAGGAGCCGCTTTGAGCGCAGCGCAACGTCCCAAGAGCCGGCGGCGGCGCCTCCTGCGGGGTCTCGGAGGATTCCTGATCCTCGCCCTCATCGTTGCTGGAGTGGTCACCGTGAAACGTGGCCAGGAGGTTCGGGCCTCGAACGAGTCCTCTGCGACCGCGGAAGCCGACTCGAGCCTGGCCGCCGGCGCGGACAGCGCCGCCGCAGATACCACTGCGGCCGCCGAGGAACCCGAGAAGAAGGGCGGCCTTTTCGGCTTCCTGAGGGGCCGGAACAAAGCGGAGAAGGAGTCGGAAGACGACGAGAAGGACGCGGTCCCGGTGGAGCTGGCGAGCGTCGGCCGCCAGGATGTGCCTTCCTACTTCACCGGCACCGCGACCGTCGAGGCCGAGCAACGGGCCCAGGTCCTGGCCAAGATCGCCGGCACCGTCCAGAACATCCTCGTCGAAGAAGGCGACCCGATCCGTGCAGGTCAGGTGCTGCTGCAGATCGACGACGCCGAGGAGAAGGCGCGCCTCGAGGAGCTGCGGGTACGGGCCGCGAGCCTCGAACGCGAGTACGAGCGCACCACGGCCCTCCTCGCCAAGGACCTGGCGAGCGACCGCGAATTCGAGGACAAGAAGCTTCTCATGGAGGAAGCCCGAGCGAAGCTCCTCGTGGGAGAGATCCGGCTCGGCTACACGAAGGTGCGCGCACCCTTCGGCGGCCGCGTCACGCAACGTCACATCCACGTCGGTGAGCACGTGCAGCTGAACCAGGCCCTGTTCGACATCGCCGACTTCGACCCTCTGCTCGTCCGCGTCTTCATGCCGGAGCGCCAGGTCGATCGCATCCACGTCGGACAGCAGGTGCGGGTGGTTCCCGACGCGCGCTCCGGCGTCTCCTACCCGGGCCGTGTCCGCATGGTGTCGCCGATCGTCGATACACGCTCTGGCACCGTCAAGGTGACCGTGGAGCTCGACGACAAGGTGGACGACCTGCGGATCGGCGCTTTCGTCCGCGTGCAGATCACCACCGACATCCACGAGGACGCTCTCGTCATCCCGAAGGTGGCACTGGTGGAAGAGGGCGGCGAGTCCTACGTCTACCGCGCCGAGGCAGACAGCGTCGTCAAGGTGCGCGTCGAAACCGGCTACACGAGCAGCGAGCTCGCCGAGGTGCTCGTCGGCCTCTCCGAGGGCGATCGCGTCGTCACCGTCGGCCAGGGCGGATTGAAACACGGCTCGCACGTGCGTGAGCTGCAGCCGGTGGAGGCGAAGGCGGACACGAGCCAGGCCAGCTCCGACTCCGACGAATCCGACCTGGCGCGGCGGTAGGCATGAACGTCATCGGCTTCTCCATCCGCCACCCGGTCACCATCTTCATGGCGACCATCGCAGCGGTGCTCTTCGGGCTGGTTTCGCTCGGCCGGCTCGCCGTGAACCTGCTGCCGGAGATCTCGTACCCCACCCTGACCGTCCAGACCGAGTACCCCGATGCCGCCCCGGCCGAGGTCGAAGCGCTCATCACCGAGTCGCTCGAAGAAGCGGTGGCGGTCGTCCAGGGCCTGCGCGACATCCACTCGTTGTCGCAGTCCGGCCTGTCGCAGATCGTGCTCGAGTTCGCGTGGGACACCAACATGGACTACGCGAGCCTCGACGTGCGCGAGAAGATCGACCTGGTCGATCTGCCCGACGACGCGCGCCCGCCGATCCTGCTTAGGTTCGACCCCACACTCGATCCGGTGATGCGCGTGGCCGCGTACGGAGACTCGAACCTCGTGTCGCTGCGTCACTGGGCCGACCGCACGCTGAAGAAGGACCTCGAGGCCCTCGAAGGAGTCGCCTCGGCGCGCGTGCAGGGTGGGCTGATCGAAGAGATCCAGGTGGAGCTGGATGAAGGCAAGATGGCGCTGCTCGGGGTTCCCATCTCCGCGGTCACGCTGGCGCTCGGTCAGAACAACATCAACGCTTCCGGCGGCCGCCTGCGCGATCGCGACGCGGAGTTCCTCGTCCGCACGCTCAACGAGCTGGCCGACGTCGAGGACATCCAGCGCGTCATCCTGCTCGACGAGGGAGGCCGGCGCGTCACGCTCGGCGACGTCGCCACGGTGCGGCGCGGCTGGCAGGAGCGCGAGATCATCTCGCGCGTCGAGGGTCAGGAGTGCGTGCAGATCTCCATCTACAAGGAAGGCGACAGCAACACCGTCACCGTTGCACGGCGCGTCCGCCAGCGCCTGCGCCAGCTGCAGCGGCAGATGCCCCCCGGCGTGGAGGCGGCGGTCCTGTTCGATCAGTCGGTGTTCATCGAGAACTCCATCCGGGAGGTGCGCTCGAACGCCCTCTGGGGGGGGCTACTCGCGATCCTCATTCTCTTCCTGTTCTTGAAGGATCTGCGTTCGACGTTCGTCGTGGCGCTGTCGATCCCGGTGTCGATCATCTCCACGTTCGTGCTCATGCGGCAGATGAACGTGACGCTCAACATCATGTCGCTGGGCGGGTTGGCCCTGGGCGTCGGGATGCTGGTCGACAATTCCATCGTGGTGCTCGAGGCCATCGCGCGGCACCGCCGAGGCGAGAAGAACGTCGTCCGCAGCGCCGAGCGCGGCGCGGGCGAGGTGGGGCGCGCGGTGCTGGCCTCGACGCTCACCACCGTCGCCGTCTTCCTGCCCATCATCTTCGTCGAGGGCGTGGCCGGGCAGATCTTCAAGGATCAGGCGCTCACGGTGACCTTTTCGCTCCTCGTGTCGCTGGTCGTCTCGTTGACGCTGATCCCGATGATCTCGGCGCTGCGCCGCCAGGACTGGCTGCGGCTCGTGTCGGTGCACGCCGACCCGGAGATGGCGGCGGCGGCCGAAGGCACGACGAGTGGGGCGGCAGGCGCTGGGGAGGCCTCCACACGGCCGCACGCCTCGGACGGCCCGGTCCCGCGTCATCCCGCGGTGAGCTTCCTCCTCTTCGGGCCACGCATGCTGTGGAAGCTGCTGCGGGTGCTGTGGAAGGGGCTGCGGATCCTGCTGTGGCCGGTCTGGCTGGTTCTGAACGGCTTCCTGTGGCCCGTCGTGGGCCAGCCCGCGGTCTGGCTCGGCCGCAACGTGCTGCTCCCGGTCATCGGGCGCCGCATGATCGTGCCCTTGTTCTTCGCATTTCTGTACCTGGCGCGCGCCGTCGGGCCCGGCCTGGCTCGCGGGATCATGGGCGCGTCGCGCCGGACGATCTTCCCCGCCTTCGATGCCGGCTTCGCCGAGGTGCAGCGGATCTACCCACGCCTCTTGGACTGGGCCCTCGGCCACCGCGGCCCGGTGTTGGGTGGCACCGCTCTGGTGTTCGCCGGTTCGCTGGCGCTCGTCCCCGTTCTCGGCATGGAGCTGATCCCTTCGTTCACGCAGGGTGAGTTCACCTTCGAGGCCGAGCTCCCCGACGGCACGCCGCTTTCCGTGACCGATGCCACGATCGCCAACCTGGAGCGCGACCTGGTGCACGACCCCAGGCTCGAGACCGTCTTCGTCGATGTCGGGGGCACCGACCGTCTGGGCACCAACGTCAACTCGAAGAAGCCGAGCCTGGCACAGATCAACGTCATCCTGAAGGACCGCGCCGACGAACTGCAGGAAGCGCAGGTCGTCGAGATGATCCGCGACAAGCTCGAGCGCATTCCACATCTGAAGTACGAGTTTCACCGGCCGAGCTACTTCAGCTTCCGGACGCCGATCGAGATCGAGGTCTACGGCTTCGACCTCGATCGACTGGCCGAGGCCACGGACATGCTCGTGCAGCGGTTGAAGGAGATTCCGGGTCTGCGCGACGTCCGCGCCTCTCTCGAATCGGGGAGCCCCGAGGTGCAGATCGCCTTCAACCGCGCCCGTGTCGCGGCCATGGACCTGGACATCGAGCAGATCTCGAGCACGCTGCGCAACAAGATCCGTGGCGACGCGGCGACACGACTCAAGGAACGCGACCGGCAGATCGACATCCGGGTGCGGACGGCCAGGGCCAACCGCATCGACATCGGACAGGTCGGCAACCTCGTGGTGGCACAGGCCGACGGCATCCCGGTCATGCTGTCCTCGGTCGCCAGCATCGCGGTGGAGCGCGGGCCGAGTCAGATCGAGCACATCGCTCAGCAGCGCGCGGCGCTCATCTACGCCGACCGGGCCGGACGCGATCTCAGCTCGGTGTCGCGCGACATCGAGGAGGTCCTCGGCTCGACGCCGCTTCCCGGCACGGTCGCCGCGGCGCTCGCCGGACAGAACGACGAGCTGCGGCGCTCTTTCCGCAGCCTGGTGCTCGCGGTCCTCCTGGCCGTGTTCATGGTGTACATCGTCATGGCGAGCCAGTTCGAGTCGCTGCTGCACCCGTTCGTGATCCTCGGCACGGTGCCGCTGGCGCTCGTCGGCGTCGTGCTCGCCCTCGCCGTCACCGGTACGACCGTCAGCGTCGTGGTCTTCCTGGGCGTCATCATGCTGTCCGGGATCGTCGTCAACAACTCGATCGTACTCGTCGACTACGTCAACCGGCTGCGCCAGGGTGGCATGTCGAAGCTCGACGCGCTGCGCGAAGGGGCCAGGGTCCGCCTGCGTCCGATCCTCATGACCACGCTCACCACCGTGCTCGGTCTCCTGCCCATGGCGCTCGGATTCGGCGAGGGCGCCGAGATCCGCGCCCCGATGGCCATCGCCGTGATCGGCGGGCTGACGCTGTCGACGATGCTCACGCTGGTGGTCATCCCCGTCTTCTACTCGATCGTCGATCGCCGACCCTAGGGAGCGTCGCCATGAAGCTGACACGCCTGGCCATGCGCCGCCCCGTCAGCGTCCTCATGATGGTGATGTCGCTTCTCGTCCTCGGCGTCATCTCGGTCTCGAGACTCAAGATCAGCTTTCTGCCGGATATCGACTTCCCGTTCATCGGCATCTACGTGCCCTACCCCAACGCCGTCCCGAGTCAGGTGGAGCGCGAGATCGCCAAGCCGCTCGAGGAGGTGCTGGCCACCCTCGGTGACATCGACCAGCTCTTCTCGCAGAGCGACTCGCAGGGCTGCTTCGTGGGCGTCACTTTCAAGTTCGGGCGCCCGGTGGACGTGATGCGCCTCGACGTCAAGGAGCGCGTCGACCAGGTGCGCGGCGACCTGCCGGACGACGTACGCGACATCTTCCTGTTCACGTTCAACTCGAACGACATCCCGATCATGGTCGGGCGCATTTCGGCCAAGGACCGCGATCTGGCCGCCTCGTACGACCTGCTCGAGCGCAAGGTCATCAAGCCCCTCGAGCGCATCGACGGCGTCGGCCGCGTGCAGGTGGACGGCATCGCCCCGCGAGAGGTGTCGATCTATCTGAAGATGGACGCCATCAAAGCGCACTCCATCGACGTGGGCCGTGTCTTCCAGGAGCTCAACAACAACAACATGAATCTGTCGGTTGGCAAGGTCACCACAGGAGGCATGCGCTACAACCTGCGTACGATCGGAGCCTACACTTCCGTCGAGGAGATCGCGAGCCTGCGCATCTCGGACGCGGGGCTCAAGCTGAGCGACATCGCCGACGTCGTCGAGAGCGAGCCCGAGGCGCAGTGGTTTCGGCGCCTCAACGGCGAGCCGGCCATCGCGTTCGAGATCCAGAAGGCCTCGGGCGCCAACGTCGTCGAGGTGTCGCGCGCCGTGCACCGCCAGCTCGAGCGCATCAACCGCGATCCGGCGCTCGCCGGCGTCGACGTGGTGCTGCTCTTCGATCAGGCGGACGAGATCCTCGAGTCGTTGCAAGGGCTCATGGTCTCGGGCCTCGTGGGCTCCTTCCTGGCCATTCTGGTGCTGTTCTTCTTCCTGCGCCACGTGCGCACCACGCTCGTCGTGTCGATCGCCATCCCTTTCTCCGTGATCGCCACGTGTGTGTTCCTCTACCTCACCGGCAAGACCCTGAACCTGCTCACCATGATGGGGCTGATGCTGGCCGTCGGCATGCTGGTGGACAACGCGATCGTGGTCCTGGAAGCCATCTACCGGCACCAGCTGCGCGGTGAACGCGGTGCGGGCGCGTCGGAGGCGGGGGTCCGGGAAGTCGGGATCGCGGTGACTGCATCGACCCTCACCTCGATCATCGTCTTCGCTCCCATCGTCCTGGGCGGCGGCAACGCGATCGTCGTGTGGCTCAAGGAGGTCGGCGTCACGCTCTCCGTGACGCTCCTGTTCTCGCTCCTCATCTCGCTGACGTTGGTGCCTCTGATGACCGCCCGCTTCAAGGCACCGAGAACCGGCGAGCCGTCGCGCTTCATCGCCGACCTGCAGGCACGCTATCTGCGCGTGCTGCGCTGGACCACCCGGGAACATCCCGTGCGCACGTTCTTCATCATCCTGACGCTCTTTCCGCTGACGGCGGCTCTGATCCGCATCACCGGTTTCAAGCCGGAGGTGTTCGGAGATCGTGGGGTCAAGCGCAACGGCCTCATGGTCCGTCTCGACTTCCAGGACAACGTCAACGTCTACAAGGCGGACGAGTACGTGGAGCGCGTCGAGAAATACCTGCTGCCACGCGCCGACTCGCTCGGTGCGCAGATCTACAGCTTCTTCACGGACAACCGCGGTGAGACCACGCTGTTCTTCGACCACACGCTCAAGGAAGACGAGGTGCGCCGGCTGCGCAAGAAGCTGCGCGAGGAGCTTCCACAGATGGCGGGCGTCACCTACCTGCTCGGAGACGACGACGCGCCCAACAAGGGAGCCCGGAGCGTGCAGGTGTCGCTGTTCGGCGAGGACTCCGACCTTCTGGCCGAGCTGGCCACCGAGGCGAAGCGGCGTCTGGCGCTGATCGACGGTCTCGAGGAGGTGCGCACCAGCATCGAGCAGGGGCGCCAGGAGGTGCACGTCGTGGTCAACCGCGAGAAGGCGAGCCGCTTCGGGGTCAATCCGGCGAGCATCTCGGGCATCCTCAATCTGACGTTCCGCGGCGTCGATCTCCGAGACATGCAGAGCACCGACCACGAGACCCCGATGAGCATCCTGCTCAAACCCGAGGACCGCAAGAGCCTCGAAAACCTCGCCGTCATGACGGTGGCCATCCAGGAGGGCCATCCGGTGACCCTGCAGCAGGTCGCCGACTTCGAGTTCAGGCGCAGCCCCACGGTCATCTCGCGGGAACAGCAACGGACCTCCGTGTCGGTCACGGGCTCCTACGAGGGCGAAGAGTTCGGCCAGGTCATGGATCAGGTGCGGGCCACGATGAGCGTCATGGCACTGCCCAGCGGGTATTCGTGGTCCTTCGGGCGCGACATGCAGCGAGCCCAAGACGAGCAGAACGAGATGCTGATCAACATCCTGCTGGCGCTCGCCTGTGTGTACTTCGTGATGGCTGCTCTGTTCGAGTCGCTGCTGCACCCGCTCGTCATCATGCTGACGGTGCCGTTTGCGATCTTCGGGGTGATCTGGCTGACCGTGTTGACCCACACGCCGTTCAACATCATGGCGATGATCGGCGTCGTCGTACTGGTCGGCGTCATCGTCAACAACGGGATCGTGCTGATCAGCCACATCAACACGTTCCGCCGCCGCGGGCTGTCCATGTGCGAAGCCATCATGGAAGGTGGCCGGGAGAGATTCCGCCCGATCGTGATGACGGCAGGAACCACCGTGCTGGGGCTCCTGCCCCTCGCTCTCGGCGAAACGGCGATGTCCGGAGCCCAGTACTACCCGATGGCGCGGGCACTCATCGGTGGGCTGTTGAGTGGAACGCTGTTGACGCTGATCGTCCTCCCGACCTTCTACGTGCTGGCGGAGCGCCTGTTCGAATGGGGGCTCACCGTCTGGGCACGCAGCGACACGTTCCCCCTCCGGCGGCCCCGCAACGCCCCGGTCCCCGGCGACTGACCCGCACCCGGCGACCGCATCACCCACACGCGGGGCCGCGAGATCAATCGCCGGCAGAGCTCAGGGCGTGGGCGCGAGCGCGTGCACGTTCGGCGGCCACGGTCTGGCCGAGCCCGTCGTAGAGATCGGCCAGATGCGACTCCAGATCTGCGGAGGAGACGCCCGTGCGCTGCACACTCTCCAGGAGCTGCAGCGCCTCCCGGTCCCGACCCTGGGCCGCCAGGAGGCTTCCCAGGGCCAGGCGCGCCATCGTGTAGCGCGGGTGCTCGTCGAGCGCGTTCCGGAACTCCGTTTCGGCCTCGTCGAGTCGGCCGACATCCTCGTACAGGAGCCCCAGGAGGTAGCGCACGTCCGCGTAGCGCGGCGCCAGCCTCGCGGCCTGCTCCAGCTCCCGGATCGCCTCCTGGGCGCGGCCCTCCGAGGCGTGCAGGAGACCCAGGTGGATCTGCGGCTCGGCGCGTCCCGGATCGCTCCGCTGGGCGCGCCGGAAGGCCTCCTCGGCGCCTCGATCACAGCCCTCGATGTCGTGCTGGGTGCCGATGGCGATCCAGTAGTCGCAGAGGTCGAGCGACAGCGCCGCGCTCCAGTGCAGGAACTCCGCGGGCGCCACGGGCGTGCCGGTGCGGCCATA
>JBHHXQ010000111.1:0-9731 GCA_046757105.1 Candidatus Krumholzibacteriia bacterium | reverse complement strand
GACGGTGTCGGCATCTGGGCCGATCCGCTCCACCTGGTCGGCGACATCGGCCGCTACCATCACGGGTTCGGCTTCGACCAGCAGGGCGTGCGGGCCCAGGGGACGTGGCGCGGCTTCGACGGCACGTTCCTCTACGCCGACAACTTCGAGATCGGGGATCCGAACACGCCGGCGCTCGACTCGCGGGACGTCTCGACGCCCGGCTTGAACTACGACTTCAATCGCAGCGCGACGAACAAGAACGTGTTCGCAGCGCGGCTCGAGCGCCAGCTTCGCCGCGGGTTCCGGCTCGGCGTGTCGCTGCGCAACGACCGCGGCTACAACCCCGGGGCGCTGAGCCAGGTGGTGGTCGTGGGTGACTCCACGCGCAGGCGCGAGCAGTTCCCGTCCACGAGCGAGAGGTGGCTGGGCGGCGGCGCCGACCTGCATTGGCGCAGCACGGACGAGGCGTGGGAGGTGTTCGGCGAGATCCTCTACGGCGAGGCCTGGGTGAGCGCGGGCCAGGGGACGTTGCAGGTGTTCCGGGCCTCCGATTCGCAGTTCGAGCTCGTGGAGCAGCGGCTCATGGAAGGTGACGACGTTTCGGTCGACCTCAGCAGCCGCTGGACGCTGGGCTTGCGCACGGGTCGGATCCGCGATCTGCAGCTGCACGTCGCGTTCGAGCGCGAGCGCCACGGGTTGACGAGCGTCGCCACCGACAGCCTGATCTCCCTGCGCAACACCGCGTTCGTCTACCGCGCCGGGTTCGGCCTCGGCCTGCAGGGTCGGTTCGGGCTGCCGCTGCGCCTGGGGGTGGACCTGGAGACGTTCGATTTCTCGTATCCGGTGCAGGCTCCGTGGAACACCCAGATCTGGTTCGCCGACCGCAACTTCTGGATGGAGCACGACGAGCACCGCCTGCCCGGTTCGCGCTACGTGCAGCTCGGCGGCCACGATGCGACCACGTGGTCTCCGTGGCTCGAATGGACGCTGCGGGGCGCGCCGCCCGTGGTGTTCCGCTACGAGGGCCACTTCCGCGGTCAGGAGATCGACCAGGGGATCGAGCTGTACGAGTCGTACTTCAAGCTGACGTATGCGGTGACGCGTCGCTGGCGGCTCTACTCCAACACGCGCTGGGTGCGCTATGATGATGCGGCCCTGGCGATCGACGGGGGGTTCGTTTCGACCTTCGCGGAGGTGGAGTACCGGTTCTCCCCGACGATCTCGGTGGCGCTGTCGTTCGGTGTGGATCCGTTCGTTCTGGACGAGGTGACCAACGAGTACGACGAGATCGGCCGCAACGAGTTCCTGATCGACTCCGGCGGTGCGCCCAACGTGGCACGCGACAGCTATCTCAACCTGAGCCGGCTGCTGCCGCGTGCCGAGCAGGCCCTCGAGGACGAGCGGCGCATCCAGCTCGAGGCCATCGTGTCGTTCTAGAGGACGCGCCTGGCGGCCGTGCGGCCGCAGAAGACGTCCCAGCCCGACAGCGACGCCTCGTCTCGAAGAGAGGCTCTGGGTGGTGACGATGCCCGGAAGAATGTGCGAGCGCCTGGCGAGGAGCGGTCGCGTGCGCCGCCGGATGGCGCTCGCGTCGGTCGCCGGCCTGACGGCATGGGCCCTCGTTCTCGGAGGCTGCACGCGACTGGAGTTCATCAAGCGGCGATTGCCGCCGCCCGAAAAGACGCTAGAGGGCTGCATTCGCTTCCGGTTCGAGGCGCCTTCGGCGCGCATCGTCCAGCTCATGGGGAACTGGCCGGACAACGACTGGGGGCGAGGGCTGGCCCAGACCGGCTCGTACCTGATCGGCTTGATGGAGCTGAACCCGGAAAGCGGAATCTGGGAGCGAGTCGAGTGCTTGCCGGCGGGGCGGTATCAGTACAAGTTCAAGATCGACGAGCAGAACTGGAAGGAAGACCCCAACAACCCCCAGAAGGTCGATGACGGCTACGGGGGCTTCAACAGCCTTCTGATCGTGGAGTAGGACGGATGCGTTTCGAGATCTCCAAACGTGCGCTCGCGACACTGCGACCCGCTTCCCATGCCGTACTCGCCGGATGCCTCCTCGCCGGCGCGGCCGTCTGGCTCGGTTGCGAAGAGAAGCCCGGGGCGCTCCTCGGTCCCACGGGCGGCGCCGGTGACTGCTTCTCCGACCTGAGCCTGATCCAGGTGGTGGGAGACTTCACCGATCCGGCCTGGACGGTCAACGTCTCCCCCGTCATGACGCTGGGAGGCGACGACTGCTTCTGGTCGACGGTCGTGAAGTTCACCACCACGGGTGAGCACATCTTCAAGTTCGTCGTCGCAGGGGATTTCGCCAACCCGGATACCTTCGGCGGCGACGAGGGCGTGGTGCTCGATGTCGGCAAGGAGCACAGCGTGCTGCGCGGCGCCACGGGGCATGGGGATGCCATCAACCTCGACATCCCCAAGGTCGGCTGCTACGAGCTGCGTCTGTGGGACGAGCGCGAGAAGTTCATGGCGCTCGAGGTTCCGTGCAGCTCGGGTGGCATTCGCGGCAGCGTGCAGTTCGAGGGCGTGGACCAGCCGCCTCTGCCGCGGGCGCGGGTGCAGGCGTTGCTGGGCGAGGTCGCCGCGGGCACCGACAGCTCCTCTGCGGACGACGGCACCTTCGAGGTCGGCGGGCTCGCGGCTGGCACCTACGAGGTCGCCCTCCGGGCCTTCGGCTTCCTCGACTCCACGGTCACCGGCGTCGAGGTCGGCGAGACGGTCGTCGACATCGGCACGTTCTTCCTGCGCCAGGGCTGCGTGTCGGCGTTCGACTCGATCCAGGTGGTCGGCGAGATCACCGATCCGCCGTGGGACTTCGGCGTCTCGCCGCACCTGCAGCAGGTCGAGGGCTGCAAGTGGGAGACCACGGTCGCCGTGCAGGCCGGGACGCACCTGTTCAAGCTGGTGACGGACGGTGCCTTCGACAGCCCGCTGGACTACGGGGGCGACCAGACCCAGGTCCTGGAGATCGACAGCACCCACGTGGTCGAGCAGGTCTCCGGCGAGGGCACTGCGCTCCAGATGAGCTTCCCCTTCACGGGCACCTACGTCTTCATGCTGGACGAGGAGGCTTCGACACTGCGCGTGGAGCCAGGGGACGTGGCCGGTGACCTCGCCGGGGTGGTGGTCTTCGCAGGCGAGACGGATCAGCCGCTACCGGTTGCCACCGTGCGCGTCCTCGACGGTGGCAGCGGCGCCGAGGTGGCCTCGGGAACCACCTCGAGCGCCGACGGCTCGTTCCTGCTCCGGGCGATCGATCAGGGCCTCTACGACGTGCGCATCGAGCCTCCGGTTCCGGCGCCCACGCACTTCGACACGGTGGTCACGGGCGTCGGCGTCGGCGGCGGCACGGTCAACCTCGGTCAGATCCACCTGGCGCGTGCCACTGGAGGCGTGCAGGGCCAGGTGGACTTCCTGGACCTCGCCGGGGAGCCGCCCGGGGCGGCGATCGAACTGACGCTCGCCGGCGAGCTCGCCGGTACGGCACAGACTTCCGGGGCCTCGAGCTCGTTCGCGTTCGGCAGTCTCAAGTCGGGGAGCTACGAGCTGCGGGTTGCGGCCGACGGGTTCTTCGAGAAGACGATCATGGTCGCCGTCGAGCGCAGCCCGGTGGACGTCGGCACGCTGGAGCTGGAGCGCATCGTCTGCGATGCGTTCCCGGACATCGAGTCGATGAAACTCGGTGGCACGCGCCGGGACGGCACCTCGAGCGACGACACCTTCACGTGGAACCTGGGCCTGATGCCGGTCATGTCGCGCCTGTCCGAGTGCGTCTGGGAGGTCGAGGTCACCTCGCAGTTCGTGGCCGAGTACCGCATCAAGTTCATCACCAACGGCGACTTCGTGGCGGGTGATCCGCCGGCCTTCGGCGGCGACGACGTGACGGTCACACCCGCGGACTCCGCCGGCGCGATCGTGCGCGACGACGTCCCGGGCACCGGCAATACGCTTCTCATCCGCATCGAGGATCCGGGGATCTACAGGTTCGAGATCGATCTGGACTCGTTGACGTTTTCGTACACGCGCGTGGCCGATCTGCCGGAGGACGGCGGGATGCCCCTCGCAGGAGCCGGCGATCGAGCGCCGGGAACCTCGCGACCGCGCGCCTACGGTTTCTTCCGTTGAGAGGAGAGAACGATGATGGGCACGTCGAGGACTCTTCGAGTGCTGGCCGTCGTGCTGGCGGTCCTCGCTCTTGCGGGCTGCGATCGCACCACGAAGCGCGGTCCCGCGGGCGGCGCCCCGGAGCAGGCTGCGGGCCCGCGTTCGGCGGACGGCGGCATCCTCTTCGTCTTCGAGGATCCGGGAGCGCAGAGCGTGCACCTGGCCGGCACCTTCAACGACTGGTCGACGAGCGCGGACCCCATGACGCGCGACGCGCAGGGTGGCTGGACGGTCGTCAAGCCGCTGGCCCCCGGGACGCATCAGTACAAGTTCGTCATCAACGGCGGCCAGCAGTGGAAGGAGGACCCCGACAACCCGCACACCACGGACGACGGGTTCGGTGGTCACAACTCGGTGCTCGTCGTGACTGCATCCGGCGTGAAGGTGCAGCCGGCACCCGCCGTGCCGGGCGCGGGCGCCGAGGTGGCGGGGGGCGGCGGCCCGAAGAAGGTCGAGAAGGGCTGGCTGTTCTCCGTCCACATGCCGGGGGCGCAGACGGTGCACCTCGCCGGCAGCTTCAACAGCTGGTCGACCACCGCCGACCCGATGACGCGCGACGAGGAGGGCACCTGGACCATCGTCAGGCAGATCCCATCCGGTTCCCACCAGTACAAGTTCGTCATCGACGGCGGCCAGGAGTGGAAGGAAGATCCCGACAACCCCAACACCGCCGACGACGGATACGGTGGATCCAACTCCGTGCTGGTGGTGCCATGAGCGGCCTGGTGCGATGCACTCCGCCGCAGGCCGCCATTCCCGGTGCGCTCGTGGCGGCGGGCCCGCATCGAATCCGGGGCGTGCTCGCTGCGCAGGGCGCGCGTGGTGCACGGTGCGCCGGCGCTCTGCGTGCGGGCGTTCGGGTGCTCGCCATCGCCGCAGCGTTCCTGATCGGCGGCTGCGGCGGGAAGCCCGACACGAACGAGATCATCATCTGGGACCAGATGGACCCGAGCGAGTCGGCGCTTCTCCTCGAGCACATCGAAACCTACGAGGCCGCTCATCCGGGCGTTCGCATCCTGCGCTCGCAGTACGAGAACGAGGTGCTGCGCACGCAGTTCCAGACCGCGGCGACGGCGGGCGGCGGACCGGACCTGGTCTACGGTCCCTCGGACGTGGTGGGTCCGTTCTCGATCCTGCGCATCGTCCGCGCGCTCGACGAAATCATTCCCGCGGCGAAGCTGGCGCGCTTCCACGCGGCGTCCTTCGACACGCTCGACGGTCACATCTACGCCTTGCCGGATCAGCTCGGCAACCACCTGGCGCTGATCCACAACAAGAAGCTGCTCGAGCGCCCTCCGGAGGATCTCGACCAGCTCGCGCGCGTGGCGCAGCGCCTCACCGTGGACGCAGACGATGACGGGCGGCCGGAGAGCTTCGGTCTCGTCTACAACACGAGCGAACCGTTCTGGCTGGTCCCGTTCCTGGGCGCCTTCGGGGGCTGGGTGATGGACGCCGCGAGCCGCCCGACGCTCGAGTCGCAGGCCATGCGCGACGCGCTCACCTATCTCGTGCGTCTCAAGAACGAGCTCGGCGTGGTGCCCCGAGAGTGCGACGCGCAGCTCGCCGACACGATGTTCAAGGAGGGCAAGGCGGCCATGATCATCAACGGCCCGTGGTCCTGGGAGGCGTACCGCAGGGCGGGCATCGACATCGGCATCGCGCGCATCCCGCGCCATCGCGGGTCGGGGCGCTGGGCGACGCCGATGGTGGGAAGCAAGGGCTACTCGGTCAACGCCAACGTCCCGGAATCGAAGCTGCCGCAGGTGCTCGACCTGCTCGACTACCTGACGTCGCCCGAGGTGACGGCGGCGTACGCGCGGCTTCTCATCCTGCCGAGCCGGCTCGAAGCCCTGCAGGCTCCGCAGGTCCTGGAGGAGCCGCTGCTGGAGGCCTCGCGCGCGCAGTACGACGTCGGCAGGCGGATGCCCGTGGCGCCGGAAATGCGCGCCGTCTGGGACGCCATGCGATCGCCGCTGCAGCTGGTCATGAACGGCAAGCTGGATCCTGCGAGCGCTGCCCGGCGCATGCAGGAAGACGCCGTCGAGAAGATCGCCTCCATGAAGCGCTAGGCCATGCGTCGCGTCCCACTTCCCTACGCGTTGCTCGCTCCGTCGGCCCTCGTGATGCTGGCGCTGGTGGCCTATCCGCTGGCCTACAACATCCATCTGGCCTTCTCCGGCATGAACCTCTACCAGTTCCACGACCCGCCGTTCGTGGGGCTGCGGCACTTCCGCGAGATCTTCGCCTCCGCCGAGCTGTACGCGGTGTTCCTGAAGACGGTCGTCTGGACCGTCACGAACGTCGCCTTCCACGTGGTGATCGGTGTGGCGCTGGCGCTTCTGCTCAACCAGCCGCTGCGCGGCCGCTGGCTGTACCGCACGTTGCTCATCCTGCCGTGGGCGGTGCCGCAGTACATCACGGCGCTCACCTGGCGCGGCCTGTTCAACTACGAGTACGGCGCCGTCAACCTGATCCTGACGCGCCTCGGCCTGCAGCAGGTGCCGTGGCTCTCGGATCCCACGGCGGCCTTCTCGGCCGCCATCGTCGCCAACATCTGGCTCGGGTTCCCGTTCATGATGGTGGTGGCGCTGGGTGGTCTGCAGAGCATCCCGCACGAGCTGTACGAGGCGGCGGCCATCGACGGAGCGTCCGCGTGGGGGCGCTTCCGGCTGGTCACGCTGCCGCTGCTGCGGCCGGTGCTGGCGCCCGCGGTGGCTCTGGGCACCATCTGGACCTTCAACAACCTGAACGTCCTGTGGCTCGTGACCGAGGGAGGCAAGCCGGCCAACCAGAGCCACATCCTGGTCACCTACGTCTACAACGAGGCGTTCACGCTGTACCGCTATGGCTACGCGGCCGCCTTCTCGCTCGTGATCTTCATGATCCTGCTGGTGTTCCTGGTGGCCTTCATCCGGCGCACGCGCGCCACCGAGGCCGCCTACTGAGGGAGGTCCGATGCCTCGCGCCTTCAAGCCGGTTCTCGCGCATCTGGGGCTCATCGTGGCCACGCTCGGCAGCGTCTATCCGATCGCGGTCGTCTTCGGGATCTCGCTGCGGCCGAGCAACGCGCTGTACTCGACGTCGTTGCGCATCCTGCCCGAGGACGCGACGTTCGCGGCCTATCGCGTCCTGCTGCGGGAGCGCGACTTCCTGCTCTGGATGCGGAACAGCACGATCGTGGCCGCCGGCGTGACGCTCATCGGCGTGGCGCTGGCCGCGACGGCGGCCTACGCCCTGTCGCGCTACCACTTCAGGGGCCGCTCGGTGTCGCTCTACTCGTTCCTGCTCACCCAGATGTTTCCGGTGACGATGCTGCTCCTGCCGCTCTACGTCCTCCTGCGCCGCCTGCAGCTCCTCGACACGCTCCCCGGCCTCATCATCGCGTACGTCACGACCACGCTGCCCTTCTGCGTGTGGACGCTCAAGGGCTACTACGACACCGTGCCGCGCGAGCTCGAGGAGGCGGCGATGATCGATGGCATGAGCCCGATGGGGGCGTTCCTGCGCGTCACGCTGCCGCTCTCGGCGCCGGCTGTCGCCATCACGGCCATCTTCTCGTTCATCGCCGGCTGGTCGGAGTTCATCGTGGCGCGCGTCATCCTCGCCAACCCCAACCTCTATACGCTGCCCGTCGGTCTCGCGGGCCTGGCGGGCATCTACCAGACCGAGTGGGCGAACTACGCGGCCGGCAGCATCCTGGTCTGCATTCCGGTGGTCGGGCTTTTCGTGCTGCTGAACCGCTACCTGGTCTCCGGCCTGACGCTCGGCGGCATCAAGGGGTAGGGCAGCGACAGGGGGGCCTTGCCGGGCCGGCGCTTCGAGGCTGGAACCTCGCGCAGCAAGAAACGGCACCTGCGCGTGGGCGCGGCATCGGGGCGCCATCCCAGAAAAAAGGAGTCCCGGCATCGCCACCGGGACTCCTCTCTTCCGAACGACTTGCCAGCGGCAAGAGCGTTGCGGGCGTCAGCGATAGAGACTCTTGAGGATGCTCCAGCTCGCTTCCTCGGCCGCGACGGGCACGCACGTGCTCGCGCCATCGTCCCAGGCGTGAGCCAGCGTCTGCGCAGTCGGGCTGCCGTTGTCGATGGTGACCATCCGGTTGGGCACGCTCTCCCAGGTCACGCAGCCGTCTTTCCTGAACTTGTACTCCACGTTGACGGGGATGGGCGTTCCCTGTGCGAAGGTGATGCAGGCCTCGTAGAGATCGGGGCCGATGAGGGCCATCAGCGCGCCGCTGCCCCAGTTCGTGAGCTGGGACACCGAGCCCGTCACACAGACATCGCCGCTGTTCACCACGCCTTCCAGGCAGACCTGGAAGCAGACGGTCTTGTCTTCTGCCAGCACGTCGCCGAGGCCGCAGCCGATCGGCAGGTTGTCCCAGCTGTCCGTCGCCAGCGTCACCAGGGTGGTGCCGTCGGTCGGCAGCGCCACGACGCGGTTGGGCGCGCCCTCCCAGGACGCGCAGGCGTCCTTCTTGTACTTGTACTCGAAGCCGGGGTTGCCTCCGGCCGCGAAGGTCACGGTGACCTGCCAGAGCTCGCCGCCGATGTTGGTCATGTTGACGCCGGTGCCCCAGGTGCCGATCTCGGGCGCGCTGCCGATGACGCAGGGCGGGCCCATCGTGGCGGTGCCGCTCATGCACAACGTGAAGACGACGTCCACGTCGTTGGGGAGCACGGCCACCACGTTGTAGCGCAGTGGAGGAGCGTTGCCGGCCTGGTCGCCCGTGATCTCGAAGGTGGTCGCATCGGTCTGGTCGGTGAAGACGACCGTCACGTCGACCCAGCTGGCCCCCACGAGGGCCGCCTGGGGAATCTGGCCGGTGTACTCGTCGTTGCTGCCGATGTCGCCGTTGTAGGTCATGGCCACCGTCTGCGTGGCTGCGATGTCGGTGGTGTAACGCAGCTCCGCGGTGATGCCCGCACCCTGACCGGCCAGGTCCGTGACGCCGGACTTCCAAACCTGGGCGAAGACATCGACGGGACCGGTCGGAACGACGTTGGCGCCGTGGTTCGGCCAGGCGTTGCCGGCCCAGCCGATCACGGCCTGCGCGTTTCCGGCCAGACACAGGCAGACCGCTAGCGCGGCCGCCGTCATGAACACACGTTTCATGATCTCCTCCCAACGCTGTGTGATTCTACTGGCGTTTGACTCGACGGGTTCTTGATCGATGGCAAACGGTCCTCACGAAGAGCAGGGGCCACGAAACATCGATCGTGGATTCCTCGCGCCCAAAGGTCGGTGACTCGCCTTGGCTGCCTCCGGAGGGCAGGTCGAACGGTCTACCAATTCGAGAGCTTGGTTCGCTGCATTCTACCACGGATGGCCCTTCTGCGGGGCATCACCCCACGCCGAGATGCCGGCGCGACGCGCAGAGCCCGGAAGCCGGGCCCACGCGCCGGCGCAGCCGACGGGTGAACCGTCCCCCGGACGGCCCGTTGACCGGCCCCGCAACTCCCAGTAGGATCAGAAGAAAGCGCGAAATGCCCCGCTTGCGGGCAGGGGCGCGGACCGGTAGGGCATGCGCAGCACCCGTTTCCGGCCGGCGAGACAGGCACCGGCGTGCGGCCGGCGAG
>JBHHXQ010000110.1:0-9753 GCA_046757105.1 Candidatus Krumholzibacteriia bacterium | reverse complement strand
CCTCGACTTTTCGGGGCCGATGGCGGGCGAGGTGTGAACGGCGTGGACACCCACCGTCAACGGTGGCGACACTCGCCGATCGCAGGCCGCAGGCGCAGCACGGATGCGAGCCTCGCCCACCCGTGCGGTCCGCGCGACGACGTCGGGTTCCTTCGTGACTTGCCGTCTCGGGCCTGGAGGTCGTTTCCGCCTGCACCGGGTTTCGAGATCCTGCGGCCGTGCCGAGAGCAGGGAGGGGACGTTGCGCAGCTCAGAGCAGAAGCAGGTCCGGCAGCTCGCAGCTGCGACCGTCGATCTGCACACGTCGCCGCGGCCATCCGTCTGTAAGCGTGAGCAACTCGTTCGAAGTGTCGTTGATGAGGAAGGTGTCCTCGCAGCGCACACCGCGCCCGCTGAGCGACCAGGTCATGGCCTGCGAGGCCGCGAGCCGCAGGTCGCTTCCCGGACGCGCCTCGACCTCGGGGAAGCGGTACCCGACCAAACCGCCCAGGCTGCGCGTGCCCTCGAGCAGCGACGGCAGCACGCGCTCCATCACCGCGCCCAGCACCTCGCCCGCGCGCGTTTCGTGGGACAAACGCGCCGAGGCCTCCAGCGTCTGAGCGAAGCGCTCGAGGAACTCCTGCCTCGGGCTCGCCAAGCAGATGATGCGCGACAACGCCACGTGCAGTCCACCACGCATCCCGACCAGCGACAAGAGCAGCACGTGCTCGGCGGCACCCGATTTGGGCAGAGGGCGCGGGTAGGATGCGACACGCTCGTCGGCGCCCGACAGGATCGACACCGGGGCGATCTGGCGGCGGATGCACTCCGCGGCCAGCCGTGCCGCGGCGTCGCGTTCGAGGATGCCACGGAAGCACTCGGCCGCCACCTCCTCGAGCGCGCCGGCCGCGTCGTGGCCGAGCCTGCGCAGGCGCTCGACCTCCTCTGGGAGCAACGTCTGGCGCAGCGCGTGCACGCTCGCGTCGTACTCGAGCCCCAGCCCCGGGAGGTCGCACCTCCAACGTGTGTCCTCCGGGAGAAGCTCGCGCGCGCACTGCACGAGCGCATCCGGTTCCTGCCACTCGAGCGGCACGATCTCGAGGCCGAGACCTCGCACCTCCTCCTGGCGCAACCGCTCTGCATCGTCCGCAGGACACAGGAGCCAGCAGCGGTCCGCGGTGACCGCGAACCCCGACGAGATCGACGTGGGTTGCCGGACCTCGCCTCCCAGCGCCAACCAATAGAGGTTCGGGGGTGAGGCCAGGAGGACCGCGTCCGAGTCCCGCTCGGCGAGCCAAGCCGCCAGGCAGGATCGTTTCGCGTCGAATTCGGGGGAGCGCGACACTTGGACTTCCTTTGAAGAAGATCGGGGTAGTCGGCCTGCACGGAGATCGGTGTCGTACACCGGTGTGAAACTGAGCCGGCAGTCTAGCACGCGTCGCCGGGCCGCTCAAGCAAGCCGCAACCGCTCGCGATCATACGGAGGCCCTGGCGAAGCGGGTGGTGTTTCCGGGTCATGGTTCGATCCGGCACCGCGCTGGCGCCCTGGCGAAGTGGGTGTTGTCTCCGGGTCATCGTGGATCCGGCACCGCGCTCGCAGAGGCTCCGGGGGAGCCGGGTGGTCTCTCCGAGTCTGCGGTCGAGCCGGGCCGTGCGCGACCGGCGCGGCCTCAGGACTTGCTCTTCAACACGCCCGCATCGGCGAGCGCCTGTCGGATTCGCTTGCGCGTGACGGGGAGCCGCTCGAAGCGGATGCCGAAGTCACGCAGCGCGTCGTTGATGGCGGAGACGATGGCGGGAGCCGGCGCGATCGTTGGCGGCTCGCCGATTCCCTTGGCGCCATGGGGCCCGAAGTCGCGGTTGCCGTCGAGCTCGGGATCCTCGACCAGGATGACCTGCATGTCGGGAAGATCCGTCGCCCGCGGCAGCACGTAGTCGTCGAAGTTGTCGCTCGTGACGCAACCCTCCTCGAGCTGTAGCTCCTCCGTGAGCGCGTAGCCGACGCCCATGGCGGCGCCGCCGATGACCTGCCCGCGGCACGACTGTGGGTTGATCACCTTGCCGACGTCGTGTGCGGCGACGTACTCGACGAGCTTCACCTGGCCCGACTTCAGGTTCACGCCCGCGGTCACGATGTGCGTGCCGAAGACGTACGGCCAGTACGCCTTGCCCGCGCCGGTCGCCGGGTCGAGGGGCGTGGTGAATTCCTGGTTGCGCTTCGGAACCTGGCGCATGAGGGGCTCGGAGAGGTGGGTGGCCACCTCGGCGAAGGTGATACGGCGCCCGGCGTTTCGCACCCAGATGAAGCCGCCCTCGGCGAGCAGCTCCTCGGCTCTCGCGTCGAGGTGGGGGGCCGCCGCGGCCATGAGGTCCTCACGCAGGGCGCGCGCGGTCAGGTCCACGGCCTTGCCGACGACGACGGTGACGCGGCTCGCGACCGTGGAGCCGCAGTTCGGTGTGCGGTCGGTGTCGGCAGTGTGCACGACGACCTGGTCCGGCCGCAGTCCGAGGACGTCCGCCGCCACCTGCGTGAACACCGTGTTCGAGCCCTGACCGTAGTCGACGCTCGAGGCCCAGACGTGCAACTTGCCGTCGGCCCTCACCTCGAGGATCGGACGTCCCTCGTCGCGGATGCCGCGCCCGAAGCCGTTGCCGTACCAGATGGAGGAGATGCCGGTGCCGTACACCCAGTCGCCCTCGCGGCGCCTGCGCGAGCGGCCCCAGTCGTACGTCTGGGCTGCCGCATCCAGGCACTCGACGCTGCGCACGCCCTTGGTGAAGTGGTGGCGTGTCGAGGTGTCGGAGCCCTTGCGGAAGCTGTTCCGGCGCCGGAACTCCACCTTGTCGAAGCCGCACGTGTCGCACACCAGGTCCCAGAACGACTCGGTCGCGAACATCGTGTTGGCGGTGCCGAAGCCGCGGCAGGCGCCGCACAGCGGATTGTTCGTGTACAGGCCGTAGGTGTCGATCCACACGTTGGGGATCTGGTACGGCCCGCTGCACATCACGGCCGACTTCGTCGCGATCTCCTTCGTCCAGCTGCAGTAGGCGCCTCCGTCCAGATGGATGCGCGCCCGGAACGCCTGGATCCTGCCGCTGGCGTCGACCGCCGCCCGCATGTGCGCCTCGATGGCGTGGCGCTTCTGCGTGTACTGCAGCGTCTCCTCGCGCGTCCACAGCATGCGGGTCGGCCTCTTCGTGAGCCAGGTGGCGAGAGCGCAGTACGGGTAGGCGTACGGATCCTCTCGCTTGCCGTAGGCACCGCCCACGGTCGTGCCGATCACGCGCACCGCCTCGTTGCCGAGGCCGATGCCCTCGCGGATGTTGCGGCGCGCGAAGAAGACGTGCTGGACCGGCGCGCGCACGACGACCTTCCCGCCGTCCCACTCGGCGAGCGCCACCTCCGGCTCGAGCGGCGCGTGATCCTGGAAGCCGGTGCCGAAGTCGCCCTCGATGACCCGCCAGCCATGCTTCTCGGCTTCGGCGAAGAGCGTCTCGATGTGCTCTTCCGCGTCGATGCCGTCGCCCTTGTGGATGTGCTGGTGGTGGATCAGGTTGCGGCGCTGCGGATCGACCGGATCGCGGATCTCGGGATGCACGACCGGCGCGTCCTTCCGGAAAGCCGACCTGGCGTCGAAGACGCCGGGCAGCACCTCGTAGGTCACCTCGACCGCTTCGACGGCCCCGCGGGCCCGCTCCTGCGAGTCGGCCGCGACCAGCGCGACGGCATCCCCGACCGTCTTCACGGTTTCGCCCACGGGCACGAGGATGCGCTGGTCGCGGACGAGCATGCCGACGTAGTTGTCACCGCCCGGAATGTCGGACGCGGTCCAAACATCGTGCACACCATCCATGCGCAGCGCCGCCGAGACGTCGATGCCTTCCAGCACCGCATGTGCATGCGGGCTGCGCACCGCGGCCAGGTGCAGCGTCCGCGCAGGAACGGGATGATCGTCCGCGAAACGCGTCGTCCCACACACCTTGCCCTCGGCCCCGACGAGCGCGACGAATCGCCCGATGACCGGCCGGGTCGCGGCGCCCTCCGCACCGATGATCTGGCAGCGCTTCTCGAACTCACGACGCGCGGTCGTCAGCCCCGCCGCTTCCTGGACGGCGTCCACGATCTGCTCGTATCCCGTGCAGCGGCAGAAGTTCTTGCGCAGGAACGTACGGATCCTGGCGCGATCGGTCGGCTGCGGACTCTTCTCGAGGAATGCGTGACAGGCGACGACGAACCCGGGCGTACACATGCCGCACTGGGACGCGGTGTTGTCGATGAACGCCTGCTGGAGGCGCGAGCGCTCCTGCGGCGTGCCGAGGCCCTCGATGGTGACGATCGAGCGCTCACGCATCGACTCCACCTGCTCGACGCAGGCCTTCTTCAAGGCACCGTCGACGAGCACCGAGCAGGTGCCGCAAATGCCGATGTTACAGCCGTTCTTCGCTCCGGTGAGCCCCAGGTCCTCGCGCAGGACATCGAGCAGCGATTTCCTGGAGGACACTTCCAGCATCCGGAGCTCGCCGTTCACCGTCATCCGCAGCCGGATGGTCGTCGGTGTCGAGACACCGTCCATCGTCACCTCGGTTTCGTTCGGATCCGCGATCGCTCTGCGCTCGGCGTGCCGAGCACCCGGCCATTCTACGTGGACCACGAGCCCCGGGCCAAGCGCGTCCGAACCGTGTCGTCCCTCGGCCCGACATCCCTCGGGCCGACAGGCTTGGCATGTCGAAGGCTCCGCATCCTGGACCGAAGGATCTGCTGATGGATCTCACGACGAAGCTCCGCGGACGACTGCGGGTGAGATCGGGCTGGTGCGTTCGCGCTCTCGAGCATGTTCACGCCCACACGCGGGTGGTCGGGGGCGCTGGGAAAACCCGTGGGAGTGCCGGGCATTGCGGTGCGAGCGCCAGGGACAGGTATTCCAGGGATAGGTATTTATTGTGGAAGCGCCGGGTATTCCGGATGTCCAAGACCCGTCAGCTCGACAACTGTTGCTGAATGTAGGACACCGCGGCGCTCGGATCCGGGAGCTCTACAGCGGCCATCGGGCGCCGGGTCGGTATCATGTGCGTTCGAACGGGGAGAACGACGACGGGCCACGAGTCTCCTCCGGCATCCATTCCTACACGTCGAAGGTGGGAGACGCATCGGAGAGCCGGAAGATGCTACTCTTGAAACGAGCTCCCGGCCTGAGGCAGGCCGGTGAAGCCGGCTGCGTGGTGTTGCTCGTGAGGAGATCTCTCCGCCAGGTCGTCCGGGCCGGGCGCGGAATGGGCGAAGTCGGCGTCGAAGCGGCCCGACCGCGTCCCTCGAGGCCAGCGCCTCGGACCAGCAGCTCGGCTGTCGACCACGACGCGATCCGCCCGCAGCCCTTCGAGGTTCAAACGACATGAGCTTGCGCTTTCGACTGATTCTGGCCTTCCTGGCCGTCGTCTCACTCCTCGTCGTGGTGGGTCTGATCTCCTTTCGCATCAGCCGGCAAATCCAAACCCAGGTCGCACATCTGAAGCCCGGCTCGATCCTGCAGCTGGGACATGCCGACCTCGCTGAAATGAGCCTGGAGATCGAAGGCTTCTGGCACCGGAAAGGCAGCTTCGTGGCCACGAGCGTCGAGAGGCTCCCCCGGCCACGGAGGCCGAAGCTGCGCGGCGAAATCCAGGAGATCGACCACGCCGGCAAGACCCTGACGATGTACGGCGTGCAAGTTCGCGTGGCCGCAGAAGCCGAGTTTCTGGACGGCGCCGATTTCGAGGCGTTGCAAGCGGGGCGAAGGATCGAGGTGAGCTGCAGGGTCGACGAAGACGGCCGGTGGATCGCCCGGAAGATCAAGACCAAGGACGTCAAGGAGAGCGACAAGGTCAAGGGCACGGTGACGCGTGTGGAGGCCGACGGGGTCCCGCCCGACACGCTGGAGATCTCCGGTCTCCTGGTCACGCTGGCGCTCCGGAAGGATTCGAGCAACCCGAGAAGCCAACTGACCCGGATCGAACGGGCCACCCGGATGACCCTGGCCCTCCAGGAGTGCCAGACGGCGGCCCGCGAGCTTCTCGACGACCGCTTGCCCGGTTCGCCCGGACGACAGCCCGGCAGCCAGGAGGCGCGCGAAGGCGACCGGGAAAGATCGCGCTCCCCGGCCGACCGGCTCGTGCGCGGGCTCGAGGATTTCGAACACTACCTCGGTGAAAGCCGCGCCTCGACCGAAGTCGCCATCCGAGCGGCCACGACCGACGGGTCCGACGCGCCGGGGACCGAGGAGATTGCCCTGTGGCTGCAGCCCCTGTCGGAAAAGCAGCTGGCGCTCGAGGAGCACGTCTCCGAGTTTCTGCGCCTCGCGGAACTCGGTCCGCAGGATGCGCGAACGTTCCTCCACGAGGTTCTGGATCCCATGCTGCAGAACGAACTCCTGCCCCTGATCTACGCCTACCGGACGGACGCCGAAGAGGCGCTCGCGGACGAAGTCCAGGCCATCTCGTCGCGGGCCGACACGACCGCGCGGCTGGTGCTCGGCACCAGCGTCGTCGCCGTCGTTCTGGCCCTGCTGCTCGCGTTCCTGGTCTGGCGCTCGATCTCCAGGCCCATCCTCGCCCTGAACGCCGCGGCGGTGAGGATCGGCCAGGGTCATCTCGACACGCGTGTGGAGGTCCACTCCACGGACGAGCTCGGCGTTCTCGCCCACGCCTTCAACAAGATGACCACGGAGCTGGCAGCGACGACCGTCTCCATGACCAATCTCAACAGCATCATCGACTCGATGGCGGGTGCCCTCATCGTCATCGACACCCGAGGCGTGATCACGAACATGAACCGTGCAGCATCGACCCTGCTCGGATACGAGAGGGGAGAACTCCTGGGCCAATCGTTCGAGATCGTCTGCCCCAAGGAGAGGGTGGGCGACGTGGTTCAGCCCACCGAGGAAGGCATCGTGGCCATCGCAGAGAAGGTGTTCCGGCGGAAGGATGGGACTTCGGTGCCGGTTTCCTTCTCGGGAGCCGCTCTGCGGAGCGCGGGCGGACCGCTCCAGGGCTTCGTCTGCGTGGCTCAGGACCTGACCGAACGCAAGGGCATCGAAGAGCGGCTCCGGCGTTCTCTCTCCGAGAAGGAGTTGCTCTTGCGCGAGGTGCACCATCGGGTCAAGAACAATCTCCAGGTGATCTCCAGCCTGCTCGACCTCCAGTCGAGCTACATCGAGGATCCGAAGGCTCTCGAGAAGTTCTCGGAAAGCCAGAACCGCATCCGCTCGATGGCACTGATCCACGAGCAGCTCTACACGACGAACCTGGCGGAGATCGATTTCCGTGCCTACCTCGAGCTGCTCGCCTCGCACCTGCTGCACTCCTTCGGTCGCCCCGACTCGGTCCAGGTGCGCATGCAGGTGGAGGATCTGCGGCTGGACATCGACCAGGCTCTGGCATGCGGTCTGATCGTCAACGAGCTGGTGACGAACGCCCTGAAGCACGCCTTCCCGGCCGAATCCGCCGGCGAAATCCTGATCTCCTTTCGGGAGGAGAGCGGAGAGCGTGTGCTCTCGGTCGCGGACGACGGGCGCGGGCTCCGCGAGGACTTCGATCCGGAAACCTCGCAGTCGCTGGGGATGAGCCTGGTGGTGACCCTGGTCAAGCAGCTCCGGGGGCGGCTGTGGCTGAACGGCGACCATGGCACCGAGATTCGGATCGCTTTCCCTGCTGAGAGTTCGGAAAGGACTGCTGTGCGATCATGAAGGGACGACGCATCCTGATCGTCGAGGACGAGACCATCGTCCGGCTGCATCTCCAGAGGATCTTGACGGATCTGGGCTGCGTGGTGACGGGCATGGCGGGCACGGCGGCCGAGGCTCTCGACAGCTGTGCTCAGGATCCCCCCGACCTGGTCCTGATGGACATCCGGCTTCCCGGCGATCGGGACGGCATCGATCTGGGAGGTGAACTCCGGGCTCGCTACGGTGTGGCGGTCGTCTTCGTGACGGCCTACGCGGACAGGGAGACGGTTGGACGCTCGCAAGAGGTGGGAGCGGTCGGCTACATCGTCAAGCCGTTCAACAAGGCCGAGGTGGGAGCCGTCCTCGCCACGGCCTTCGCGGAGCACGTTCGGCTTCGAGGCCATCAGGCCAGGGAGCGTTCGCTGGCCGCGATGCTCGGCGGCATGGGCGATGCGATCATCGTCACCGACACCGAGGGCAGGGTCTCCTTTCTCAACCCACAGGCCGCAGCGCTGACCGGCTGGGGCCATGAGGAGGCGATCAACCGGCCCATCCGTGAAATCATTCGTCTCGTTCGGCACGATGACGCGTCCGTGCTCGAACGCTTGTCGGTGAGCGCCTTCGAGCACGGCGTCTCCACGACGATCGCGGACGTCAGCCTGGTGACCCGGGACGGGACCGAGAAACCCATCGAGGGGGAGCTCGCCCCCCTGAGGGATTCCGATGGCACCCGGTGCGGTGTGGTTCTCATCTGCCGGGACGCCTCGCGGCGGGAGAAAAGCACGGGGGAGCCGAGAAGCGCGGCCGAGACGGGAATCGAAGCGCCGCACGGAAGCGTGCGCGGAAAGGCGCGCTTTCACGACCTCGTCGGCAACAGTCCGATCATGGTGCGTGTCTTCGAGCAGATCCGCGAGCTGTCGCGCGTCGACTGGACCGTGCTGATCGAGGGTGAGACAGGAACCGGCAAGGAGCTCGTGGCGCACGCGATCCATGCGTCGAGCCCGCGCCGGAACAAACCGTTCGTCGCCATCAACTGCGCCGGGCTCACGGATTCTCTCCTGGCCAGCCAGCTCTTCGGGCATCGGAGGGGAGCGTTCACCAGCGCAGTGGACGACCAGCAGGGGCTGTTCGAGGCGGCCGACGGCGGCACGCTCTTCCTGGATGAGATCGGCGATGTCTCTCGGGCGGTGCAGAACTCTCTCCTGCGGGTGCTCGAGGACAAGCAGGTGACCCGCTTGGGGGAGTCCCGGCCGCGTGTGGTGGACGTCCGGTTGCTCGCCGCGACGCAGAGAGACCTGGCTGCAGAGGTCGAAAAGGACAACTTCCGCGCCGACCTCCTGTTTCGGGTCCGCGTGGCCAGGATCGCGCTTCCCCCCCTGCGCGAACGCGAAGGCGACGTTCCGCTTCTGGCCCATTGGTTCCTCGGCCGCGCAAGCAGGGCTGCCGGCAAGCCGATCCGCGGGCTGAGCGACGAGACCCTGGCCCGGCTCGCGGGCTACGCGTGGCCCGGGAACGTGCGGGAGCTCAGGAGCGCCATCGAGTACGCCATCCTCGACTGCAGGCAGGGGACGGTCCAGGTGGAGAACCTGCCGCCGGAGATCCGCGAGGTCGGCGACGTCCCGGACGGCGCTCTGGACGAGGCGGACGAGCGGGAGCGGATCCTCGCGGCTCTCAAGCGAGCTCGCGGGAACCGCACGCGTGCCGCACGCCTGATCGGAATCAGCCGAGCCACGTTCTACCGTCGTCTGGCCGAGCTCGGGATCTCGGCCGGCGACTTCCCGCCCTCCCGGTGAGACGTTCTCAGCGACAGCGCCTGCGGTTCGCCGCATTCCGGCCGTGACTTCTCGCCACCCGGTGAGACGATTCCCCGCCACAGCGCCCATGGTTTGCCGCATCCCGGCCGGCGACTTCCCGCCCTCCCGGCAAGACGAATCGCCGCGACGGCGCCAGCGGTTCGCCGCACCTCGGCCGCGACTTCCCGCCCACCCGGCGAGACAGCCGGTCGAGAATGCCCCCGGGAGAATATCCATTTAGCGCAAGTGATCACTATGGGTTGTGGTCATGGCCCTCAGCCCCG
>JBHHXQ010000109.1:0-9772 GCA_046757105.1 Candidatus Krumholzibacteriia bacterium | reverse complement strand
AAGTAGTGGGGGCGCAGGTGTGTGAAGTGGAGGCCGGACTTCTCGATGTGCTGTTCCGTCTGCGCGTGCCAGCGGCCGAGCGCGATGGGCGAGTCGGGGTCGGCGCCCAGAACCGACATCTTGACGATGTGCTGCACGCCCGCGCGCTGGGCCATCTCGACGGCGCGTCCCTGCTGCTCCACCTGGCTCGGGTCGGCCGGCGAGAGCAGGAAGAGCCGCTCGACGTCTTCCAGGGCCGGGCCCAGGGTCTCCGGTCGATCGAGGTCGCCGACCACGATCTCGACACCCAGTGCCCGGAGCGGCGCAGCCTTGTCCGGGTTGCGCACGAAGGCGCGCACCGGGACCCTGGAGGCGGCGAGCTGCCGGACCACTTCGCTGCCCGTGGTTCCCGTCGCGCCGGTCACGAGGATCATGGCGAGGTTCTCCCGTTCTGCACTGGAGACCGAGGCGATGTGACCGCTGATCCGTGGATCGATGTCCAACCCTAGCGCATCCGGGCGCCGCCCGCAATCCCGCGTCCGGAGCTGGATTCGTGGCTGTGCCACGCGGCGAGCGCGGTGCCTACTCGAAGCGGAACACATTCACCGACGCGGCGACGAGCACGAGAAACGCGAGCGCCATGCCCGCGACGTGGGGCAGGACGCTCGCCGGACCGTCCGCGAAGCAACGAACGTCTTCGGCGCACTCGGCGGCTGCTGGTGGCCAGCATGGCTAAGGCGTTCCGAACGATGCCGGGGGCGGTCTTGCTGCCCCACTTGCCGTGCACGATCGCGAGGCGGTCGATGGGCGCGCCGGATCACCACAGCTCCCCCAGGCGGGCCATGAGGTTCGCGTACATCTCGATGCCGTTCCAGAAGTTCTGGATGCGCAGGTTCTCGTTCGGTGCGTGCTGGTTGTTGTCGTGGTTGACCATCGGAACGACGATGAGCGGCGTGTCGAGGATCTCCCGGAACAGGTAGAGCGGCAAGCTGCCGCCGAGACTCGGAATCCGGATGACGCGCCCGCCCACGGCCTCGTCGGCCGCCTGCAGGACCGCCCGCGACACCGGCAGCTCCATGGACGTGCGCAGCGCCGGGTAGCCGGCGCCCCAGCGCAGCCGCACGATCTTCGCGTGCTGCCGGCGGGTCTGGAGATCCGGGACGTCCTCGACGATGTGGAAGCCCTGTTTGCGGATGTGCGCTTCGACCCTTTCCCGCAGCTTGGCCGGTGTTTGGTCGGGCACCAGACGGAAGTCGATGGAAGCCTTGGCTTCCGTGGGAACGGCGTTCTTCGCCTCGAGCTCCACCTGCCCCGAGCGGATCCCGCGCAGGTTCATGGCCGGAAGGAGGATGCGCTCCATGAGGCGGGCGCCGCCGGCCTCGGTCCGCGCCAGGGCCAGCTCGTGCCGGAGCTGCTCTTCGACCGCGGGGATCTCCGCGAGCGCCCGCTCCTCGGCGCGGGTGCGTGGCCGCAGATCGTCGTAGAAGCCGTCGATGTGCACCTGCCCGTCGCCGTCGCGCATGCTCGCCAGGCAGTCGGTGAGGAGCGCGATCGGATTGGGCGCCCAGTTTCCGTAGTGGCCGCTGTGCAGCGAGCGCAGCGCACCGTAGACGGTCATCTCGAGGTCGACGACGCCGCGCACGCCGAAGACCACCTGCTGGCGGCCGCTCGGGTGCACGGGGCCGTCGCAGAACAGCCACAGATCGGCGTCGAGAAGCGCGGCGTGCCGGCGCAGGATGGCCTCGAGGTGCGGCGATCCGGCCTCCTCCTCGCCCTCGAAAAAGAACTTCAGGTTCACGGAGGGCGGAATGCCGGCGTCGCGGAGCGCGTCGATGGCCGTCAGCATCGCAACGATCGGCGACTTATCGTCGCTCGCCGAGCGCGCCTGGATCCTCCACTCGCCGTCCACGTCTCCGTGCAGCGCCGACCGCGGAAGCTCCTGGCCGGCGCTGTCGCGGAGCACGGGATTCCACGGCGGGCTGTCCCAGCGCTCCGGGTCGGCAGGCTGTCCGTCGTAGTGCGCGTAGAAGACGACGGTGCGGCGGGCACCGGGCACCTGCAGATGCCCGTACACGGCGGCTGGGCTGTCTTCCGCCTCCAGCAGACGCGCCTCGGCACCGCGCTGGCGCAGCATCCGGACGAGGCGCCGCGCGTTCTTGCGGATGTTGTCGCGGTCCGATGCGACGTTGGGGATCGCGAGCAGCGCCAGCAGCTCCTCGAACGTCTCCCTTTGATGCCTGTCGCGATACGCCCGCACGCGCTCGACGGCCTCCGCGCGTTCTGCAGCCCGGGGTGCAGGCTGCCCCAGGACGCTCGCCGGTGCACCCAGAAGCGCCGGCAGGACGAGCCGGGCGAGGCTGGGCACGAGGCGGCACTGCGTCCAGCGGCAGGTCATGCGCGCTCCGCTCGTTCGACGGGTCTTGAAGTCCCTGGTGTGAGGGGCCATCCTGATGCCGATTCCTGGAATTCTATTTCCGATCGTTGGCGTGGCCAACGGTCTTCTGGAGCCGCCTTCCGACCCGGGGCCGGACCGGGACCGCAGAAGCGCACGCTCGCCCTCGGTCGTGGGCGCACGTTCCGCAGCACCGCGGCCGGCCCGGCGGCGGCGAGCGAACGAGAGGGGAGAGCATGCGAAGACTGATCGCCGCGAGATGTGTGCTCGCCGGGTGTCTCGTGTTTCTGGCCCCCAGCTCCTCGGCAGGCGGGGACGAACCGACGACCGTGGCCACGTACGACCTGGTCATCCGGGGTGGAAGGCTCTTCGACGGGACGGGCTCGCCGCCCGTCGTGGGCGACGTCGCGATCTCGGGTGACCGCATCGCCGCGCTCGGAGATCTGAGCGGCGGGCGCGGCAAGCGGGAGGTCGACGCTGCCGGGTTGGCCGTCGCTCCCGGTTTCATCAACGTGCTCAGCTGGGCGACCGAGTCTCTGATCGAGGACGGCCGGGCGCTGAGCGACATCCGCCAGGGCGTGACGCTCGAAGTGTTCGGCGAGGGCTGGTCCATGGGACCGCTGAACGAGGCCATGAAGGAGGAGGTGGTCGAGCGGCAGACCGACATCCGATACGACGTCGCATGGACGACGCTCGGCGAGTACCTGGACCACCTGGTCGCGCGTGGCGTGTCGCCGAACGTGGCGTCGTTCGTCGGCGCGGCGACCGTCCGCATCCACGTCCTCGGGTATGAAGACCGCGCGCCGACGCCCGAGGAGCTCGAGGCGATGCAGGACCTCGTGCGCCAGGCGATGCGTGAGGGTGCCCTGGGTGTCGGATCGTCGCTGATCTACGCGCCTGCCTTCTATGCCGGCACCCCCGAGCTGGTTGCTCTGGCGCGGGCCGCGGGCGAGTTCGGAGGCATGTACATCTCGCACCTGCGCAGCGAGGGGAACCGGCTGCTCGAAGGCGTCGACGAGCTGATCGCCGTCGCGCGGCAGGCCGGCGTCCCCGCCGAGATCTACCATCTGAAGGCCGCCGGACGGCCCAACTGGCACAAGCTCGACGAGGTCATCGACAGGGTCGAGGTGGCGCGCGCCGAAGGCCTGCGGATCACCGCCGACATGTACACGTACACGGCGGGCGCCACCGGCCTCGATGCGGCCATGCCGCCGTGGGTGCAGGAGGGCGGGCACGAGGCCTGGGTGGCGCGCCTGCGGGATCCGGCGATGCGCGCGCGTGTCCGGCACGAGATGACCACACCCACCGACGACTGGGAGAACCTCTATCTGGCCGCCGGTCCGCGGAAGATCCTCCTGGTGGCTTTCAAGAACGACGCCCTCAAGCGGCTCACCGGCAAGACGCTTCACGAGGTGGCGGTCATGCGCGGCACGTCCCCCGAGGAGACGGCGATGGATCTGGTCGTCGAGGACGACAGCCGCGTGGGGACGATCTACTTCCTCATGTCCGAGGAGAACGTGCGCCGCAAGATCGCGCTGCCCTGGGTGAGCTTCGGCTCGGATGCCGAGGCCCCGGCGACCGAGGGCGTGTTCCTGAAGTCGAACCCCCACCCGCGGGCGTACGGCAACTTCGCGCGACTCCTCGGCAAGTACGTGCGCGACGAGAAGGTGATCCGCCTCGAAGAGGCCATCCGGCGCCTGACGTCGCTTCCCGCCGGGAACTTGAAGCTCGAGCGCCGGGGCCTGCTGCAGGTCGGACACTTTGCCGACATCGTCGTCTTCGATCCGGACAGCATCCAGGATCACGCGACCTTCGAGGATCCGCACCACGACTCGACCGGCGTGCTGCACGTCTTCGTGAACGGCGTCCAGGTGCTGGACGACGGGGAGCCGACGGGTGCAAAGCCCGGCCGTGTCGTGCGCGGTCCCGGCTGGGAGCCGACGCGCTGACGACCGTGGGCCGCTGCCTGCGCGGATGCGAGGTCGGCGCAGCGAGGAACCCAGGGCTTCTTCAGCGGGGCGTGTGTCGGCGGGACGGTCGCTTGGCGGCGGGCGGGTCAGCGGCTGCCCTCTCGGCGGTGAGGACGGCGGCGGGCTCCCATCCGTGCGCCCGCAGCCAGTCGCAGCCCTGCTCGCGCTTCTCGTCGAAGATGACGACGTAGAGCTGGTCCTGTTTCTTGAAGCTCGATTCCTCATCCATGGGATGGACCTTCTTGCCGCGGCGCACGGCCAAGGGCAGCAGCGCCTTGTGCAGGTCGCGCAGTTCCTGCATCTCGGCCTCGTCGGCGGACTCGCCGCGCACGCGCTCCCAGCGCTCGACCCGGGCGATGTTGCGCTCCAGGCGCAGCGTCCACAGGTCGACGAAGCGCGGCTCGCCGAACAGGACGCGGGCACCGGCCTCGTGCACCATCTCCGAACCGACGCTCTCGTAGCCGCGGCGCAGGGTCACCCACACCTGGGGAACCTTGAACTCCTCGAGCGTACGGCGCGCGAAGAGCATGTTGACGGCTTCGTTCGGCGTCAGCGCCAGACACCCGGCGCGCGCGTCGACTTCGGCGCGGGCCAGAAGGCTCTCGTTGAGGCCGCTCCCGAACAGGACACGGAAGCCTTCGCTCTGCGCACCACGGAACGCATCGGCGTTCGACTCGAGCAGGACCACCTCCTGGCCGGCATCCTGGAGGACGCGCCCGAACGCGCGCCCGAGGTGGTTGGCGCCGAGAATGGCGTAGCCGCTGTTCGACGGACGCCGCACTGCGAGGAGACGTGCGACGAGGCCGCCCGTGAGCCCCTGCACGAGAACCGTGACCGCGATGACCAGAAACACCATGGCGCGCAGCTCGTGCCCGATTCCCACGCCTTCGCGCGTCAGGGTTTCGGCGAAGAGCGAGGCGCCCGCGGCCGCCACGATGCCGCGCGGCGCCAGCCAGCAGAGGAACAGCTTCTCGCGCGGCCCGAGATCCGATCCGAACGTGCCGATGAGAACGTTGAGCGGCCGCACGACGAACATGAGCGCAGCGACCGTCCAGATGCCCGCACGGCCGAGCGAGCGCACCTCGTCGATGCGCACGTCGGCGGCGAGAAGCACGAAGAGCATCCCGATCAGCATGACCGTGAGCTGCTCCTTGAACTCGAGCAGCTCGGGCAGCGCACGCGTGCGCACGTTGCCCACGGCCAGGCCGGCCATGGTCACCGTGACGATGCCGCTCTCCGCGAAGATGGCGTTGCTCACCTGGAAGAGGGCGAACACCAGCGCCAGCGTGAAGACGTTCTCGAGCCCCTCCGGGACGATCTTCTCGCGGCGCAGGAGGAAGGCGATGGCGAGCCCACCGGCAAGCCCCAGCAGCACGCCGAATCCGATGCGGACCGCCAGGTCCCAGACCGCGAAGGCCATCGCCTCGCCCGACGGGCTGACCGCCACCTGCAGCGCCACGGCCGCGAAGATGGCGCCGATGGCGTCCACGAGGATGCCCTCGGCCTCGAGCACCGTGGCGATCTGCCGCCGCACCTTGATGCGCCGCAGCAACGGCGTGATCACCGTGGGGCCGGTGACGATGACCAGTGACCCGAACAGGAACGCCGGGGTCCAGCTCCAGCCCAGGATGAAGTGCGCAGCCAGCGTGCCGCCCGCCAGCGTCACCAGGGCCCCCAGCGTCACCAGCTGGCGGATGCTGCGCGCCTGCCGTCGCAGCCTGCCGAGGTTCAGGTTCATCCCGCCCTCGAAGAGGATCACGGCCACGGCGAAGCCGACCAGCGCGTGCAGCGTCTGGCCCAGCGCCTCGGGACGGATGGCGCCGAGAACGTCCGGACCGAGGAGCACACCCGCGGCCAGAAGCACCACGATGCCCGGGATGCGCATGTGGCGGGCGAGAGACTGCGCGATGGTGCCGGCCGCGAGAGCGAGTGCCACGTACAGGGCGGGATCGGTGAAGCGAGCGTATTCCATCCGCGACTTCCGGGTGCGGCGTGCTCAATCGGGAAGCTGCAGGTCGACCGAGATGCTGCGCGAGAGGTCGCCGACGCCGATCCGCACGCTCGTGAAGCGCAGTGGCAGCGCCGTCCCCGCGGTGGCGAAGACACGCAGCGAATCCGAGACCGCCTTCTGGCCCGTCGTCTCGCCATCCGCCGACACGAAGGGCACGACCTCGCCGATCGGCAGGCTCGAAAGCTCGATCTGGAACTGGCCGTCCGCGTCCGTGACCGCGAGGGCGGCGGCCGCGAACTGGTGCGGGTCGAAGAGGTGGCGGAAGACCGTGATCTCCGAGACACAATTCGAGCCACCCCCACCGACCTCGAGCCTCGCAACGTACGCTCCGCTCGGGACGGGCTGTTCGCCTTCGTTGCTGCCGTCCCAGAGGACCCGGTGCGTCCCCGCGGGCATGCGGCTGTTCAGGATGACGGTCCGAACGTGATCGCCAGAGGCATCGAGGATCGCCAGGCTGGTGGGGGCGGGCTCCCCGACGTTGAAACGGATGGTCGTCGTGACGGCGAACGGATTGGGCAGGTTGTGGAGATCGCAGGGCGCCGGCATGGGAGCGGGTGTGGAGGTCGTCTCGAACTCGTACACGAGGTTGATGTGCGCGCCCTCCACCGGGTTGCCCGAGGCATCCGTGAAGCGGCCCTGGAGGGCGGGCACGTGCGGCCGCACCGGGTCGTCGCCGCAGCCCGAGGCCAGCAGGAGCAGCCAGGCGAGCGCCGCGAGCACCCGGGGATTCCAGATTCGTCGGCCGGCGCATCCGAGCATGCCGCGCATCAGCTCTCCTTCGCGGTTTGGAGCAGGCCCCGCAGCCGCTCGAGGGCCACCATGTCGCCGAGCGCGATCACGCTCGAGCCTGGTTGCAGCATCTCCTGCGGGCCGGGGTTGTAGGTGTAGAACGAGCTCGATTGGGCGCGGATTCCCAGAATCAGGCAGTGGGTCTTCGCGCGCAGGTCCGCCTCCCCCAGGGAGCGTCCGGCCACGGGGGCGTCTTCCGCGATGCCCAGCTCCGAGAGCGCCGGGGCGCTCTCGGTGACCCGCAGCAGGCCGTCCACGAAGGTGGCCACGTCGGGCCGCAGCATCTCGCTCACCAGGTGCCGGCCGCCCATCATGGGGGGGGAGACCACCGCGTTCACGCCGACCCTCTCGAACTTCTCGAAGCTCGACCTGTCGTCGACCTTGGCGACGATGCGCAGGCTCGGGTTGAGCTGGCGTGCCGACAGGCTCAGGAAGAGGTTGTCGCGGTCCTCGTGCAGAGCGGCGATGAGGCCGCGCGCGCGTTCGATGCCGGCGGCGCGCAGGTTGGCGTCCTCGAGGGCGTCCCCCAGCACGAACGGGAACTCGATGCGCAGCTCCGAGGCGAGGAGCTCGACGCGTGCCGGATCGAGTTCGAGCACGACGAGCGGCGCGCCGGAGTGCCAGAGCTCGCGCACGACCTGGCCTCCACAACGCCCGGCCCCCACCACGAGGACGTGGTTGCGGAGCCCCTGGATCTTCTTTTCCAGGCGGCGCCTCCAGAAGCCGTACTGCAGATCCCCCTCCACGATCATCGTGGTGAGCGTGGTGAGGAAGTAGAGTACCGCACCGACCCCGAACAGGGTGAGCAGGATGGTGAAGACGGTGACCGCCTCGGACTCGCGGGCCGGGATGACCTCGCGAAAGCCCACCGTGGAGACCGTGATCACGGTCATGTAAAGGCACTCGAGGAGGCTATGGCGGCCGCCGGTGAGCTGGTAGAAGCCGAGCGATCCCAGGATGAGAACGAGGAGAATGAGGAACGCGGCCCGGACGACCCGCAGCCGGCGCTCGTGCATCTCGGTCTCGCCGGTCAGCTTGCCGACCGCGGCGAGCCGCAGGCGCACGTTCTCGGTTCCGTCGAGCTTGGGCAAGTGCTCCTCTCCAACTCGTCGTGTTCCGCGGTTCGTCCGCGAACGCCCCCAATGTATCAGCCGGCGTTTTCGGGAGGCCAGGCACGAGTGGCCGGCGATGCCGTCGAGCGTTGCCTCGGCGGGCCTGGGGCGGACCCGGATCGCAGAGATCCGGTCGACCGGTGGGGCGAGATCGTTCGCCGTCCCGCGGTAGCGTGCGCGGCCGCCGCAAGTGGGCCAATTCGCGCACCCAGAACGGGTTGCGTCGCAAGGAGATGTGCTCCTCGGGCCGCCGCGACACCCGAGCCTCGCTCCCGTGAGGCCGGCCGCCGGCCGCCGGCTACTCGGAGGGCCGCAACTGTGCTATATTCCAGACGTGTCGACGCGATCTACCACATCCAAACTCCCTGCACGAGGCCGTTCTGGCCACGTAGGAGGAGGTCCATCACGATGAGAATGCTACGGTCTGTCTTGACACTCGGTGTTGTCACCTCCGTTCTCCTGGCGCTTCCGATCGCCGGATCGGCCGTCGTCATCAACGAGATCCGCATCGATATGCCGGGCACCGACACCGACGAGTACTTCGAGCTCGCGGGAGCTCCCGGTGAGTCCCTCGACGATCTGACGTACATCGTGATCGGCGACGGCGCCGGCGCCAGCGGTGTGATCGAGGCGGTCATCTCCCTGACCGGGAACACGCTCGACGGCTCCGGCCTGTTCTGCGCCGCCGAGGCCTCGGCGAGCTTCACGCCGAGCCTCACCACCACCGTGAACTTCGAGAACAGCGACAACGTCACGCACATGCTCGTGAGCGGTTTCACGGGTGCCTTGGGCGATGATCTGGACACCGACGACAACGGCACGCTGGACACCACGCCGTGGACAGCGGTCGTCGACTGCGTCGCGCTGATCGAAACGGTGGGCACCGGCGACCAGGTGTACTGCTCGACGCAGGTCGGCCCCGATGGCTTCTTCGTGCCCGGCCATGTCTTCCTCTGCGGTACCACCTGGTTCATCGGCGGCTTCTCGTTCCCGACCGACGACTCGCCGTGCGCGGAGAACGACTGCACGGTGTCGGTCGACGAGCAGTCGTGGAGCGGCGTCAAGGAACAGTTCAGGGAGTGATTTCTCCTGCGGGCCGACCCTGCCGCCGGCTCGTTCGTGACATGCAACCGGGCCTCGCGAAAGCGGGGCCCGGTTTGATTTGGGTGCGAGCACGTGGGAACGCGGAAACGGGCCTGCATGCTCTTCTCCAGGAGGAGCGGCGTCAGTCCCATGAAGGTGGTGAGCGAACTGAGCAGGATCGGCCGGAAGCGCGACATGCCGCGTCCAGGACGGACAGCATCGAGTCCCAGACGGGGACCCGTCAGCCGGGGCCGGGGGTGACGTCCACAAGCTCAACGACGGACGGCACCCTTGCCCCTTCGACTGATCGGGGACATGCTGGCCGGAGGGTCACCTAGCTGCAAGAGTGGCTCCAGGTCGCCATGGAGACCCCCTGGAGCGGCCCTGACTCTCAGGTGTAGACTAGACCCCACGCGGAAGGGAGAGACCATGGCCG
>JBHHXQ010000108.1:0-9799 GCA_046757105.1 Candidatus Krumholzibacteriia bacterium | reverse complement strand
CCGTTCTTCGACGAGGCGCAGGACGGCTACGACACCGTGGAGTGGCTGGCCGTGCAGCCGTGGTCCTCGGGACGGGTCGGGATGATCGGCGCGTCGTATCTCGGCTGGGTGCAGTGGTGGGCGGCGCGGGACCATCCTCCTCACCTGGTCACGATCATCCCCAGCGTTTCGCCGCCGGATCCCTACTTCAACATTCCGTACGAGTACGGGGTCTTCTTCCTCCTGGGCGCGATCTGGTGGGCGGACATCCTCGAGACCGAGGCCACGGCAGACCTCTCCGGCAGGGCGTTCATGGAGATTGCCGAAAAGGAGTACGCCCAGGTGCTGCGCCACCTGCCGGTCGTCGAGCTCGACGAGAAGGTGCTGGGCCGGAAGAGCGCGTACTGGCGTGAGTGGATCGCCCATCCGGACAACGACGCGTACTGGGAGCGGGCGAGCTTTCTCGACCGCCTCGAGGGGCTCGACATTCCGGTCTTCCACCAGTCGGGCTGGTTCGACGGGGACGGCATCGGCAGCAAGCTCAACTACCTGCGGATGGTGTCGCACGGCCACCGTCACCAGAAGCTGGTGTTGGGACCGTGGGGGCATACCGACACCGCCCGCCGGCGGTTTGGCGATCGCGACTTCGGCGAGGCCGCGATCGTCGATCTGCAGCACGACTACCTGCGCTGGCTGGATCGCTGGCTCAAGGGGATCCCGAACGGCATCGACGAGGAGCCGCTGGTGTCCGTCTTCGTCATGGGGTCCGACCGCTGGCTGCACGGGGACCGGTATCCGCTCGAGGGGACACGCATGACGCCGTTCTATCTGACGAGTGGCGGACACGCGAACACCTCGCGCGGCGACGGCCGGCTCGGGACGCAGGCGCCGCCGAGCGGCTCGCCGCCGGATCGGTACACGTACGATCCGGGTGATCCGACGCCGAGCCCCACCTGGTACGTGGATGAGGATGCGGGCGAGGCCGGCGGCGCAGCGGATGCGCAAGGCGCGGACGACGCCCGGCAGGGGGAAGCGAGGCCGCAGGAAGGGGAGGCTCCCGAAGCGCGTTCGGTCGAGGAGGAGCGGCGGAGACGGCGCGCGTACTACGCCCGCGTGAACGAGGAACGTGCGGACATCCTGGTCTACCAGACGGATCCGCTGGCGGAGCCTCTGAGCATCGTCGGACCCGTCTCGGCCACGCTCTACGCCGCCACCACCGCCCGCGACACGGACTGGTTCGCGCGCCTCTCGGAGGTCGGGCCGGACGGCAACGTCTTCCCGCTCACGGAGGGTAAGATCCGCGCGCGCTACCGGGAGTCGTTCCGCACGGCGCATCGACTCGAGCCGGGCGAGATCTACGAGTACGAGCTGGATCTCTGGCAGACCGGGATCACGATCCCCGCGGGAAGTCGCCTGCGCGTGGAGGTGGCGTCGGCTTCGTTCCCGCTGTTCTCACGCAACCTGAACACCGGCGGGCACAACGAGACGGAGACCCAGTACGTCGCGGCGGAGCAAACGATCTATCACGACGCCGAGCACCCGTCCCACGTCCTGCTGCCGGTGATTCCGCGTCTGGACGAGGTGTCCGCGAGGCAGCCGTGAAGAGGTGGCGGATGCAGCCCGGGACGGGGGTCAGTGTGCTCTCTCCGCGATGACGGACTCGAGCCATTCGACCGTTTCGTGCGCCGATCGCTCCCAGCGGAATCGACCGGCCCACTCGATCGCCTTCGCGGTAAGCTCCCGGCGCAGGGCCTCGTCGTTCAGGAGCCGTGTGATCCTGTCCGACAAGGCGGGCACGTCCCCGAACGGGAAGAGGAGTCCCGTCTCGCCGTCGAGCACCGCGTCGCGCAGGCCGGGGACGTCGCTTGCGATCACCGGCGTTCCACAGGCGTTCGCCTCGATCGTGGTGACGCCCCAACCCTCCTTCGGCGACGGTGTCACCATCACCTGCGCCTCCCGGAGCTGGCGGATCTTCACCGGTGTCTCGACGTGGCCGAGGAAGCGCACCGACCCGCCCAGGCCGAGCTCCCGGGTGATGCGCTCGAGCCTCGGCCGATCGTCGCCGCCGCCGACGACCACGAGGTGGGCGTCCCGCATCTCCTGGCGAACCTGGACCAGAGAGCGCAGGATGATGTCGATCCCCTTGTATCGTTTCACCCTCCCGAGGTAGACGATCCTGCCCGGGATCTTCGCGACCGACTCGGACCGCGTGTAGACGTCGTGATCGACGGCGTTGTGGATGATGCGCACCTTTCCGGGATCGAAGCCACTGGACGTGAGCTCCGCGGCGGTCGATTCGGAGACGGCGCAGAACGGCAGCGAGCGGTAGGTTCTCTTGACGATCCACTCGCCGAGGCCGACGTACGTGGCGAAAACCGGGTTGGTCTCCCTCCAGATCGAGCTGCCGAAGAAATGATGCAGGATGGCGCAGCAGGGGATCTTCGCCCGGAACGCCAGGAAGAAGGGGAGCTTGTTCAGATCCTCGATCGCCACATCGAAGCGTTCGCGCCCGAGCAGCCTCAGGCAGAAGGGAAGCGCCCGGAAGTTGAAGTCGAACTTCCGTCCGACCCGCATCACCCGGATCCCGTCGAGGGTCTCCTGCGGCGGGCTCCCCGGGAAGCGGTGGGCGACCAGCGTCACCGCGTGTCCCATCCGGGCGATGCGGCCGAAGATCTCGTGCAGATGCACCTCCGCGCCGCCCGCCTCCGGGTTCTTCAGATCCCTCCAGTTGACGACGAGAATCTTCAGTCCAAACCGCTCCGCGCTGGGTCGATCACCCGGAACTTATACATGGGATATCCGGGGAAGTCAATGCAACGGAAGGAGTTGGAGCTCGGAGGCGGGTTCGGCCCTGCGCCGCCCACGCATTCCACGCGTCCGCGAACGGCAGACCGCCGAACCGAAGCGGTCGCCGGCGGTCGAAGGGCGCCTCGTGACGGCGATCGATCCACCCGGCCCTCCGGGGGTGGCACCACACCTCGTCGATTCGCGTGTCGCCACCCGACCGATCGGGGCCGTGCGTTTCCGGAAGATCATGCGGCCACCGGACCCGGACGGTGCACCCGGTGTGCAATTCTGGATCGGATGATCCAGAATGCGGACTCCTCCGCCTGCTTTCTGGATCGTCCGATCCATAAGTTCCCGGAGATGATCTGGTGTATCGGGCGGATCGCGGCCGCGAATCGGCCGGCAGGAGCTGCGGTCGATGTCGGGGGGAGGCAGACGTCCGGGGTCCCCGGTTCGACTTGGGCCGCAACCGTGAGCTGCTCGATCATCGGTGCGCCTCCGGAACGTGCGCACAGGAATCGTCGGACCCATGCAGTCGGATCATGGGGCCACGTTGCGGTCACGCACCACCTCTCGTCGGCAGAATCACTGGCACCGAGGTCGAACCGCAAGGACGCCCGGGCCGGAAGAGCCCCGAGCGACCCGCTTGGCTGCGCCCAACACGGACGATGTCGGCACGACCGGGAGCGCCGGCACACGCGCGCTGGGCCCGGCGGCGCGGTCCATGGCCATCGCACTTCGACCTTTCGAATCGCACGATCCACCGATTCCAATCGGCACGTCAGGAGAATGCCGGAGTCCGCGTTGCTTCCTTCGGCGCCCTATACCTCCCGACTCGATCGCAGCGGCGCCGGCACACTGGAGACTCCAGTGTGCAGCTCCAGGATTCCGTGGACGAAGGACGGAACTGCATGACGAGCGGCAGCTTCGCCGCTGCAGGGTGGCGCGCGATGCACGGAAGTCCAGACTGCGGCACGTAATATGCTGCCGGTGAACGACATACAGCATGGCCAAGGTCAATTCCGAGCCATGGGCAACAACTGGGTGGTGCCCGAGGCAGAAATGCCAAGGAGGACATCATGAGGTGCATCCAGCGGGATCTGTCTCTCGAGCGGCCGTACGCCGGCCTCGGCGTGCGGGCGCGGGACAGCGCAGTACTCCGACATCCATCGGGCCGTCTTCCGTGGCTCATCGTCGCCATTGCATCGATGATCCTGTCGGGCTGCCTCTCATCGACCGATGGGCCGTCCGAACCGAGCCTGCAGGGCATCGTCCTCGACGGCAATGGCCAGCCGGTGGGGGACGTCGGGATCTCCATCACCGGGTCCGACCATGGCACGCAGACCGGAGCCGACGGCCGCTTCGTCTTCGTGGACGTGCCCCGCACGACGCTCGATTTCACCGTGCAGGCGGATGGCATGAGCGCGTACCGTGTCGATCCGCTCGAGGGCGGTCAGCAGAACGAGATGACCATCCAGCTGAACAACGACGGCGAGGTGGAGTCCGTTCAGCTGCTGCGTCTGGGCAGTAGCAGCAGTCACGCCGAAGCCATCCATCGTCTGGTCCGTCCCGACGCAGCTCCCGATCCGGATGCGCGCGGCAAGGTCGAGATCGAGAGCCACAGCGACGGCGAAGAAAAGTTCGAGGTCGAGATCCACAAGATGGATCACGACGTCATCTTCGAGGTCTTCCTCGCACTTCCCAGCGATCCCAACACCCTGGAGAAGATCGGCGAGATCGAGGGGAGTGAAGGCAAGCTCCGGTTCAAGACCGACGACGGCGGCGACCTGCCGCACGGCGTCATGTCCCTCGACGACCTCTACAGCTTGGCGGTCGAGGTCCGCGACAGCCAAGGCCAGGTCTACCTCGTGGGCACCGTGCCCCCCGAACTCCCGGCCATGGGTGACAAGGGGAAGGGCGAGAGCCATCTGACTCCAGTGAGTCCGGTCGATCCCGAGGCCGAAGCCGAGGTCGAGATCTACAGCAATCCCAGGAAGCACGACGAGCGCTTCGAGGTCGAGATCGAGCACGTGGAGTCCTCCATGAGCTATGAAGTCTGGATCGAGTGCGAAGGGGATGTCGGGAAGGCGGGCGCGGAGACACGGATTGCTGCTTTCACGCTCCTCGGCACGATCGTGACGGACGATGACGGCGAGGGAAAACTGAGGTTCAAGAACAAGAAGGGCGACATGCTCCCGTGCGACGTCGAGTACGTCGAAGAACTCCAGGGCGTTCCGGTTCGGGTGCTCCAGAACGACGTGCTCGTCTTTGAAGGAACGGTGCCGTCCTTCGGCGACGACGACGACGACTAGCTCAGGCACTTCAGACTCGTCCGTGTGGCCCGCATGCCCGCTCCGAGAGCGGTCGTGCGGGCCACCTTTTTTCGAGCCTGCCGCGGTGCCGGCCCGGTTCACGGACTCCGGCTGAAGGCGACCACCTGGCGTACGGTCTCTTCGGGCGCGACCGCCCGGCGGGCTCAGCTCAGGAAGAGCATCTCCGGATACTTGGGGAGCGGCCACAGTGCATCGGCGACGATGAGCTCCAGGCTGTCGCACGACTCGCGCACGCCGTGCATGGCCGCAGCCACATCGGAGGCGTAGTGCGGGGCGCGCGACCTCTCGTCCGTGTCGGCCAGGCTCCGGACCAGCTGGTCGAGCGTCTCGAGGCGCTCCTGCAGCCGTCCGATCTCCGCCGTGCAGGTGTCGAGCAGGGTCATCTGCTCGGGAGGCGCCTGTCCCTTGACGCGCGAGACGGCATCGATCGACTGGGCCAGGTTCGCCTGATGTTGCATCGCCGCCGGCAGCACATGGGTTCGAGCCAGGTCGACGAGCGTTTCCACCTCGATGTCGATGTCCTTCAGATAGCGCTCGAGGTGGATCTGGTAGCGGGCCTGCACTTCTCCCTCCGTGAAGGCCCCGGTGCGCGTGAACAGCTCGATCGATTCGGGAAGCACCAGCTGCTCGAGCGCCTCCGGTGTGCGCGCCAGGTTCGGCAGCCCGCGCCGGGCCGCCTCCTCGATCCACTCGGGAGCGTAGTTGTTGCCCTCGAACCGGATCACCTTGGTCTCCGAGATGACGCCGCGCACCGTCTCCAGCATGGCCTGCTCGAGCGTGACGCCAGTTTCCCGGCGCGCCTCGATGCGCACGTGCAGCTCGTCCAGCGACTCGGCCACCGCGGCGTTCAGGATGGTGATCGGATGCGCGATCGACGCGCTGGATCCGACGCCCCGGAACTCGAACTTGTTGCCGGTGAAAGCGAACGGTGAGGTGCGGTTGCGGTCGGTGTAGTCCTGGTCCACGTCCGGCAGGTTGGAGAGCCCGAGGTGGATCATGCGCTCCTCGGTCTCGCGCTGCTTGTCGACACCGTGCTCGATGGCGTCCAGGATGCCGGTCAGCTGGTCACCCAGGTACACCGAGATGATGGCCGGCGGCGCCTCGTTGGCCCCGAGCCGGTGATCGTTGCCGGAGCTGGCGATCGATGCCCGCAGCAGCCCGGCGCGCCGGTGCACGGCGCGCAGCACGGCCATGAGGAACACGAGGAACCGCAGGTTCTCGCGCGGGCTCTTGCCGGGATCGAGCAGATTGCGCCCGTCCGAATCCATCAGCGACCAGTTGTTGTGCTTGCCGCTGCCGTTGATGCCGTCGAACGGCTTCTCGTGCAGGAGGAGCGCGAAAGCGTGCCGCCGCGCCACCTGGCGCATCACCTCCATGACGATCTGGTTGTGATCGGCGGCGACGTTCGCTTCCTCGAAGATGGGGGCGCACTCGAACTGGCTCGGCGCCACCTCGTTGTGCCGCGTCTTGACCGGAATGCCGAGCTTGTAGAGCTCGTGCTCCGCCTCCTGCATGAACGCCTGCACGCGGTTCCTGATGCTGCCGAAGTAGTGGTCTTCCAGCTGCTGGCCCTTGGGCGCTCGCGCGCCGAGCAGCGTGCGCCCGCACGAGAGCAGGTCGGGACGCAGCGCCTGGAAGGCGCGGTCGACGAGGAAGTACTCCTGTTCCGGTCCCACGGTGGGCGCGACGCGGACGGCACTGGTGTTGCCGAAGAGCTGCAGCATCTTCAGGGCCGACTCGTTGAGCGCCCGCATCGAGCGCAGGAGAGGCGTCTTCTTGTCGAGCGCCTCGCCGTGATAGGAGATGAAGACGGAGGGGATGCACAGGGTGCGGCCGTTCGGACCGTCCATGATGAAGATGGGGCTCGACGGATCCCAGGCGGTGTAGCCGCGCGCCTCGAACGTGGTGCGCATGCCGCCCGAGGGAAAGCTCGAGGCGTCCGGCTCGCTCTGGATGAGCTGCGTGCCGGAGAAGCTCTCGATCGGCACGCCGTGCTCGCCGAAGGTCAGGAAGCTGTCGTGCTTCTCGGCCGTCAGGCCGGTCATCGGCTGGAACCAGTGGCAGAAGTGGGTCGTCTGCTTTTCGATCGCCCACTCCTTGACCGCGTGGGCCACGACGTCGGCGATCGAGCGGTCGAGCGGCTGGCCGCGACGGATCGTCTCCTGCAGCTTCTCGTAGACGGTCTTCGGCAGCTTCTCTTGCATGGCGCGGCTGCCGAACGTGTTCTCGCCGTAGATGGCCGAGATCGGCTGCGAGCCGGAGACCTGCAGGTGAGGCAGCGTGCGGACCTGACGGCGCAGGACCTCCTGGATGGCCCACGCACGAGGTGACGATGGAAACTGCATGTGCCAACTCCTCGAGCTTCAGTGTCGGTCTGCGTGGCACCCCGTCGGACCGGCGCGATCCCGGACCGCGACCGCAGCACCCCGATCATGCCGCCGGCGTTCCTCGAAGTGTGCCCTCATCCGAAACCTGCCGGATTCTCGATCGGCGGGCAGCGAACGTCAATGACGATGTGGGGGGCGCCAGGGGCGGCTGCCGGACTCGCGGTCGAGCCCCTTCTTCGAGCACGCGGTGTCCTCGAACCGGGGAATCGCACCAGCGCCGGTGCCAGGGAGTACGCGCTGGAGTCCGTGCGCCGGCCGTTCGGGAGCATTCTCAGTCGCCGGCCGCCGGGTTGGCGGGCGCGGCGGCGCCGCGGCTGCGCCGGGCGAGGCGGTGAGCGAACCGCGCGGCGACGCGGGCGACGGTGGCGTTCGTGTCCTCCGCGATGGTGACGGTGGTGGGAAGGAGGACGAGCGTGAGCAAGGTGGAGACGGCGAGCCCGCCCATGATGACGAGCGCCATCGAGTAGTAGTAGACGCCGGCCAGCGTGGGCTTCTGGACGACGATCGGCACCAGCGACAGGAGCGTCGTCAGGGCGGTCATCAGAATCGGGCGCAGGCGTTCGCGGCCGCCGTGGATCATGGCCTGCTCGCGCGGCTCGCCCCGGCGCCGATAGCTGTTGATGTGCTCGATCATGACGATGCCGTTGTTGACGACGATGCCGATGAGCAGCAGCAACCCCACCGCTGCCGGCTGATCGAAGTCGCACCCCGTGAGGTACAACGTCCAGGCGGCGCCCGAGATCGCGAAGGGGAGCGCAACGAGGAGCGCGGCCGCCTGGCGCATCGACTCGAAGAGGCTCGCCATGACGGCGAAGATCAGGAGCAGTGCCAGGACGAGGTTGGTGAGGAACTCGGTGGCCTTCTCGCGCTGGCGGCGCTGGAAGTTGCCGAAGCTCCAGGCGTAGCCGTACGGCATCTCGAAGCCCTGCATCGCCTGGCGCACCTTCTTCATGTGCTCCTGGCGGCTGCCCTCCTCGTAACGCGCTCCGACCCAGACGCTCGTCCTGCGGCTGTCGCGGTTGATGCGCTCGGCGCCGGGCACGACCCGGAACGCGGCCACGCTGGCGAGCGGCACCGTGGCGCCTTCGGCCAACAGCAGCCGCAGGTTGCGCAGCTGTGAGAGGCTCTCGCGGTCCTGCTCGTCGAGCGTCAGGCGCATCTCGACCTCGCTGTCGCCGGCGCGGAAGCGCCGCAGCGGCCGGCCGCGGAAGGTGAGCCCCACCACGCGTCCCGGCTGGTCGAGGTTCATGCCGTATCGGTGCGCCTGAGCGCGGTCGATCGTCACGTGCAGCTCCTGGGAGCCCTGCTGGTTGCTCGCGAAGCTGTCGTGGAGACCGGGAATCGCGTCGATGCGACGGCGCGCTTCTTCTGCGTACTCCGCCAGCACCTCGGAGTCCTCGCCCGTGAGCTGGAAGGCGATGCGCTTGCCGCGGTCCTGGCGCCAGAACCTGCGATCATCCATGATCTCGAGCTTGACGCCCGCGATGTCCGGCAGCACCTCGCGCAGGCGCCGGCGGATCCGCCGCATGTCCGGCTCGGCCGAGTGCTGCTCGTGCGGGTAGAGGCGCGTCAGCGTATAGCGGTCGCTCCAGAAGCTGTAGACGGAGCGCAGCTTGAACTCGTCCCGGTACGGCTCGAGCTTGCTCTCCACGAACGCGACCAGCTCCTCCTTCTTCTCGAGGCTCGGCTCCTCGCTGAAGTCGTACCGCAGCTGCACGAACATCTCGCTCTCGGTGGTGTCGAAGTTCTTGTCGATCTTGACAAACGGCCAGACGGCGGACGCGGTGATCACGAGGCCGGCGAGGGGGGCGATCCACCGGCGCCGCAGGTTGAAGCCGAGGACGCGCACGTAGTGTCGCTCGAGCCAGGTGATGAAGCGCCCAGGCGGCTGCTTCTTGGCACGAATGTACTTCGAGGTGGCGAGCGGGATCAGCGTCTGGGTCACGAAGAGCGACGCGAGCAGCGTGAGAGCGACGGTCATGCCGAGCTCCTTGAGATAGATGTTCATCTCGCTCGGCTTGTTGAAGATGAGCGGCAGGAAGGCGATGACCGACGTGAGGGTGGCCGCCGTCACCGCCAGCGACACCTCGCGCGAGCCCAGACGCGCGGCCTCCCGGGCGCCGTAGCCCTTGGACTGATAGCGGAAGATGTTTTCCATCACCACGACCGCGTTGTCCACCAGCATGCCGATGCCCACGATGAGCCCCAGGAGGCTCAGCGTGTTCAGCGCCTTGCCCTGCAGGAAGATCACGCCACAGGTGGCCACGAGGGAGAACGGGATGCAGACGACGGCGACGAGCGTCGTGCTCACCC